>JAEESS010000062.1 GCA_016286445.1 Bacillota bacterium | reverse complement strand
TCGAACGCCGAGATCCTGCCGTCCTCACCGCCCTTCAGGATCGGCTTGATCCCGAGCACGGTGCCGACGATCGCGGAAAGGTTGCTTAGCCGTCCGCCGCGGCGCAGGAACATCAGATCGTTGACCGTGAACACGTTGAACATCCGTTCCGAAAGCGCGTTGAGCCGCTTTGCCGCTTCGACGGCAGACAGCCCTTCGTCGCGCAGCTTCGCCGCAGCGATCGCCACGAGCCCTTCGCCAAGGGACGCGCCGCGCGTGTCGACGACCTCGATCACGCGGTCCGGATAGCGCTCCAGAAGCATTCCCGCGCCGATCGACGCCGACTGGCATGAGCCGGAAATGCCGGAGGACATCGCGACGTACACGACGTCCTTGCCGTCCTTCAGATACGGCTCGAAGAAGTCCGCGTACTCCTGCGGATTGATCTGGCTCGTTTTGACCTCCGTGGTCTTCAGCATTGCATAGAACGCGTCGCCGTCGAACGAATCCGTGTCGAGACAGGTGAAGCGCTCCCCGTCGATATAGTACGCAAAGGGGATCATCCGGATGTCGTGCTCCTTCGCCGTGCGGGTCGGGAGATTGCCGGACGTATCCGTGACTGCGATAAACTGCATAATGCTTACCTCCGTAAAAAAGTATTTGCGGCGAAAACAAAGTTCCCCGCCGCATTTACAACGTTATTATATCCGTGATTTCGCGTTTCGGTCAATCTACGCGGCAAATAATGCACCCTACCAAATGCGTTCGCCGCAATAGAACGCAAAAAACCGCTCTACTCCGGGTAGAATCGATATTAAACAGCGCATCGGAACAATAAATACACGATATAACGTTCATCATCGAAGCCGCCTTGCAAAACCGCGCAAACATTGGTATACTGAACAAAATGAGCCGCCGCACCGACCAACCCGTAGGGACGATGGCACGCGCGATCTGACGTGCGATCTGCCTATGTAACGGAGCGTCAGCGGAGTGGAGAGCATTGCCCGTCCGCCGCTGCCCTCTGCGGGAACGTTCATGTGGATTTAGCCCCTCAGCCGGACCCTTCGGGACCGGCTTCTCCCCGGGAAGAAGGCAAGGGGAGGGGTGTGAGCGCTCCCAAAAGCCTTCCCCCTGATGTGGGGAAGGTGGCGAGGCTTGCCGAGCCGGATGAGGAGTACACGCAGAAAAGCGGATGGATGAATTGCGCTTCGCACGTGAATTGTGCCTGCGGCATACCCCCTCATCACCGCTTCGCGGAGCTTCTCCACCCTGAAGGGGGAGAAGCCTCTGGATACGCACCAAAAGCCTTTCCCCTTATGAATCTAAATGCGAATCCAAAAGCCTTCCCCTTGAGGGGAAGGTGCCGCAGCGTGAGCGAAGGCGGATGAGGTGTACACGCAGAAAAGCGGAACGCTTTTCGCGGATGAATTGCGCATGCGCCTGCGTGAATTGTCCTGCGGACATGAAAGAAACCTATTGCCTTTTTTCTCCGCAGTGCTATAATATATTCTGTAAATCAACAAGGGGGTTCAAACATGAAAAAGTTCTTTTCTGATTTCAAAGCGTTTGCTTTGAAGGGCAACGTCGTCGACATGGCGGTCGGCGTCATCATCGGCGGCGCGTTCGGCGCGATCGTGACGTCGCTCATCAACGACATCATCATGCCGCTTCTCGGTCTCATCATCAAGGCAGACTTCTCGACCTGGTTTGTTCCGCTGAAGGAAGTCCCGGCAGAGCTCTTGGTCGACGGCGCAATGCCCTCTGCGGACGTGCTTGCGGAAGCCGGCATTTCCGTGTTCCATTACGGCAAATTCATCTCCGCGATCATCTACTTCATTCTGATCGCACTTGCGGTATTCATCGTTGTACGCGCGCTCCGCAAGGCGGAAGAGAAGGCGAAGGAACTCAAGAAGAAGGGAGAGGAAGCGCCCGCACCCGAAAAGGAACCGCGTCTCTGCCCGTTCTGCAAACAGCCTGTCGCCGACGACGCGACCCGCTGCCCGCACTGCACCAGCGAGATCCCGCTCGACTAAGCATCAAACAAGATCGAAAAGGGCGTTTTCCGACGCTCTTTTCTTTTTGGGGAATCGCGCTTCAAATGCAACATTTCGCTGTTTTGGATTGTCTTATATAGAGAGACCCCGAAAGGCGTCGAAGAAACGGAGGAGAACGTATGCAGAAAAGGAAGATCATCGTTTGGACCGCTGCCGCAACGGTCGTGCTGACGCTTGCCGTGCTGTGCTTTCCGAACATATACGAAATCAAGGAAGGAGGCACGGTCGTTTACGAGGCGATCCTGTATAAAGTGTATCGTTCCCATTCCATACAGGCGGATACCACGGACGGAGATATGGCGTTTCTCGTCGGCACGATCGTGGAGATCTTCGGGAAAAAGGTCTATGACGGCACCTATCTGGAAGCCGGTTCCGAACCGCTGCCGACGTTCCGACCCGGCGAGACGGCGGCGCTGTATGTGCGCGATCCGTCCGGCAAGGTGCATACCTATCATTATGAAGGGCAAGGGCTGAACAAAATCGAGCTCGATCATACGCTGTGGTTCCGTGCGGAGAAGAACGGATGTATCCTGGATTACAACGACGGGCACCAAGGGTATGATATCTGGGTCACGCTGAAGGTCGGCGAGGAATACGCCGCCCGCATCGGGGACGAACCGGACGTCACGGAATACCGGCTGTACTTTGCCGCCGACGGCGCGCAGCTTCCCGCAGGCTGGTAAGCGATCCTTGCAAATGAAAGCGGGATCGCGCGTGAACCGTTCATAAGCGTCTCAGCTCTTCTTGCACAGGGAGGCAGGGATCGTGCGCAGACCAAAAGCCTTCCCCCTTATGAATCTACATGCGCGCCCCCAAAAGCCTTCCCCCTTATGAATCTAAATGCGAACCCAAAAGCCTTCCTCCTTGAGGGGAAGGTGGCGAGGCTTGCCGAGCCGGATGAGGTGTACACGCTGAAAAGCGGAACGCTTTTCGCGGATGGATTGTTCTGCGGACGGGAATTGTGTATGCGGCTTTGACAACCCTTCCGCCTCACTTCGCTCGGCACCTCCCCTTACACAGGGGAGGCAAGGACTTTGCACCCCCAAAAGCCTTCCCCCTTATGAATCTACATGCGCACCCCCAAAAGCCTTCCACTTGAGGGGGCGCGAAGCCGAGCGCTCGCTGTGCGAGAAGAAGCGAGGCGGAAGCGCGGGTCGAACAGGGAACCATGGCGACGCGTGCCGTCTTCGGCAGCTTTCGCGTCGCCATCCACCCTACACGGACATGAATTGCCGCATGAACCGGATGCGTCCGAAATCTTGCGTTTCTGTGAACGATGGCGGATTGCGGTTGCAAACGGGGAGGGCGTCTGCTATAATAAAATAGAAATTTTGTACGGAGAAACGCATCGAACGTGGAATCATCGGATCTGAAGCCCTACAGAACCGTTTCGACGGCTTCCGAAACCGAATATGTGATCAACCGCTCGCGCTTTATCGGGCGCTGTTTTCCGGTGACGAACGAAGCGGAAGCGCTTGCGATCCTCGAACGCATCCGCAAGCAGCACTGGGACGCGACGCACAACTGCTTTGCGTACCGGCTCCGTTCCGGCGCCGCCCGGTACAGTGACGACGGCGAGCCGCAGGGCACGGCGGGGCTTCCGATGATGGAGGTTTTGAAAAAGCGCGATCTATACGATCTTCTGGTCGTTTCTACACGCTATTTCGGCGGGATCCTTTTGGGCGCTGGCGGGCTCGTGCGCGCGTATACGCGCTCGGCTTCCGACGCTGCAGACGCCGCCGGGCTCGTCTTTATGGAGCCGTGCACGACCTTTTCGGTCCGCTTCGCGTATCCGTACCGCAACGCCGTCTGGAGCGTTTTTGAGCGCTTCGGCGCGATCGAATCGACCGATTACGGCGAGGCGATCTCCTGCGTGTTCCGGTGCCGCACGGCGGACGTCGACGCCTTTCTGAAGGCGCTGTCCGACCGCACGGAGGGTCGCGTTGGCGCGGAACCGCTCGGCGAGGGCTATTTCGGCTTTCCCGCAACCGATCCGCAGCCTTAAAGGGTTTATGGATAACAGCTTATTCTTTCGGAGGAAACGCATGAAACGGTTTGTGATCTTCTTCTGCGCGGTCGCGCTGCTCGCGGGGCTTTGCCTGTCTGCGCCCGCGGCGGCGGAGGAGGATCATCCGATCACGCTGACGGTCACATGCGATCCGGAGCCGGAGCTCGAGGGCGACGGCGTCATTCCCAACCTGCTGTTCACGATCCGCAACACCGGCGATACCGATTATACGCTCGAAAACGCGGTCCTGACCGGCGGATACGAGAATGCAGAGCGGATCCTGACCGAAACGATCACGGTGCTTGCCGGCGGCACGAAGGAGTTTCATCTGAACGACGTGCCGGTTCTTGACGCGCAGCTCGATCAGACCGTCACCTATGTGCTGTCGTGGGAGGAAAATGAGTCGGTCGAGGACGAGGAGACCGGCGACTTTACGTCCGTCACGCACAAGCGCGAAGCGGCCGCGTCGATCCTGCTGCCGCGCTTCGTTGTGCCGGAGCTTTCGGTTTCGGCGTCCTGCGAAAAGACCAGCGTACGCGCCGACGAACCCTTTGAAGTCGTCTATACGATCCGCAACGATACCGCGTTCGATATGACCTCTCTCAGGCTTTACGATCCGGAACAGAGCATGCAGTCGATCCAGCTGCCGGATTCCGACCTGTCTGCCGGCGATTCCATCGAGGTCCGCGTCGAATACCGAATGGGCGCTTCGGATATGACGTTCGATCCCCGGATCGAATACATTGTGCGCCGCCGCGAAATGGAGACGCATGCCGAAAATGCGCTGACCGTCGTGTCGGTCGTCGTCAACCTTGCGATCGAAACGGAAATGCACCCCGCAACCGCGGAGGGGACGACGTTCGCGGTCACGATCCGCAACAACGGCAGCCATACGGTTACGAACATCTGCCTGTACGACGAGATCAACACCCTGCTTTCGGAGCCGTTCGATCTTCCGGCGGAGGGGTATAAAACCGTACTCTATACCGTTATGCCCGCCGTTTCGAGCGACCGCGTGCGAACCGTCCGCTTCCATGTCAAGGCGGTCGACCCCATGGATCAGCCGATCAGCATCCAGGATCCGCAGGAATACAGCGTGGTCCCCTATATCATGCCGGATTCGGTGCAGCTCGGACTGTCCGCCATTCTGAAATCCCCGTACTACAACGAGGACGGAAAGCTGTGCGCATCGATCCAGTTTGTGATCAGCAACAGCGGCGAGGTCAAGATTTTCAACGCCGTGCTCAAGGAGATCACGCTGTTCGGCGACGTCAAAACCTATGATGAGCTGCGGCACGGCGACACTTATTATACACAGATCTATCAGCTGGACGGCGTCAAGGAGCTGAAATTCCGCGTCGAAGCGGTCGATCCCGCGGGCGTACCGCGCAGCTCGGATATCGTTCGTCTGGATCTTTCCGGACTCAAGGAGCTTGCCGACCGCAAGAGCGAGCCGCAGCATGTCTATACGCAGAACGCCTATTTCCAGGACATCGATCAGAAATACGGCGGCGTGCTGCGCATTGCCGCGATCATCGGGCTTTCCGTTGCCGCGGTCTGCGCGATCGTCTGCATCGTGCTGTACGCGGTCGAGATCCGCATCCGGAACAAACTGCCCGCCGAGTTCGAGGACGAAATGGAGCGCACGCTGCGCAAAACAAAGCGGCGCGCGGAAAAACAGCTCTTCTCGGACGCGCCGACGGAACAGTTCGGCTATACCGCTCCGATCAAGCTCCGCAACTACGGCGAGCTGACCGAGGAGGAAGCGAAAGCGCGCCGCGCGCTCTATGAAAAGGGCATGCGCGAGAACATGAAACGCGCAGGCGTCAGACCGACGGATACCGCGAAGCAGAAGCCCGAACCGGTCCGCATCGATGCGGACGGCACGCGCGTGATCCCTGTGGTCAAGCGCACTGCAGAACAGCCGATCCCGGAGCAGGCAAAGCCCAAAGCGCCGAAGACACCGGATCCCGCCGAATCAAGCGGCACGCGCGCGATCCCTGTGGTAAAGCGTCCCGCAGAACAGCCGATTCCGGTCGTTCCGCGCACGGTACAAACGGCGCCCAACAAGCCGGAGGAACCGGAAAACGACCGCCCGAACGCGATCCCGGTCGTTCCGCGCACGGTACAAATGGCGCCCAACAAGCCGGAGGAACCGGAAAACGACCGCCCGACCGCGATCCCGGTCGTTCCGCGCAAAACGGCGGCAGAGCCTCGATCGCCGCAGACCGACGCCGAGCCGATCCGCATCTATGAACCGAAACGCGCTGCTGTCCGCCCGGCAGAGCCGGAGGAGAAGCCGGTATTCGTACCGCAGCGCATCGAAAAGGATACGCCCGTCCGCCCGGCAGAGCCGGAGGAGAAACCGGTATTCGTACCGCAGCGCATCGCAAAGGATACGCCCATCCGCCCGGCAGAGCCGGAGGAGAAACCGGCATTCGTACCGCAGCGCATCGCAAAGGATACGCCCGTCCGCTCGGCAGAGCCGGAGGAGAAACCGGTATTCGTACCGCAGCGCATCGCAAAGGATACGCCCGTCTGCCCGGCAGAGCCGGAGGAAACGCCGGTATTTGAGCCGCAGCGTATCGAAAAGGATACGCCCGCCCGCCCGACAGAGCCGGAGGAAACGCCGGTATTTGAGCCGCAGCGCATCGCAAAGGATACGCCCGCCCGCCCGGCAGAGCCGGAGGAAACGCCGGTATTTGAGCCGCAGCGCATCGAAAAGGATACGCCCGCCCGCCCGAAAGAGCCGGAGGAAGCGCCGGTATTTGAGCCGCAGCGGAGAGAACGTGGCGGACGGCAGGTGGTGCGTACCGTGTGGCGAACCGACGATCTGCTGGATCCCGAACCGGAAGCCAAACAACCGTCGTCAGCGGCATCCGAAACAAACGATGTTTCCGCATGTGAAGTCGTCCCCGACGCACCGCCGCAGCCGGACCCCGACGCAACCGCGCCCGAACCGGAACCCGACGAAATCATTGAAACCGTCCCGGACACTGAACCGGACTATAATGCCTCGGACGTCGTGATTCCGGATACGGCGCCGGATTCGATCGAACACCCGTCTTCGGAACAAACACCGGACACGCTCCCCGCATGTGACGTCGTCCCCGATGCCTCGCCGATGCCGGAATCCGACGCAGCTGCGTCCTATACGACGGAAACGGACACGATCCCCGCATGTGGCGTCGTCCCCGACGCTCCGCCGCAGCCGGAATCCGACGCAATCGTCGATCCCGTTCCGGACCCCGAACCGGACTATAATGCCTCGGACGTCGTGATTCCGGATACGGTGCCGGATTCGATCGAACACCTGTCTTCGGAACAAACACCGGACACGATCCCCGTAGGGGGCGTCGTCCCCGACGCCCCGCCGCAGCCGGAACCCGACGCAACCGCGCCCTATACGACGGAAACGGACACGATCACCGCATGTGACGTCGTCCCCGACGCCCCGCCGCAGCCGGAACCCGACGCAATCGTTGATCCCGTTCCGGACCCCGAACCGGTTGCTGCCGACGGCATATCCGAAGCCGCGCCCGTATCGGCGTCGATCCATAGACCGCGGAAGTTCAATGAAAAACCGACGCCGGCAAGACGCGCCGTCGTACTGCACCCAATCAAACGCATGGAGCACGGAACGCTATGAAATGGTATTGGATCCTACTCATCATCGCCGCGGCGATCGCGCTGATCCTGTGCGGCGCGGCGTATTATATGTTCCTCGCCGCGTTCGGCGCGCAGCGTAAGCAGATCGAAAAGGTGTTCCGCGAACGTGAACAGGACCCGTCGCCGCTTGCGCGTATGCGCTTTGCCACAAAGACGTACATGGACGCGCTTCCGAACGAGCGGCTGACGCAGCTTGCGAAGGACGGCACGGCGCTTGCCGCGCGTTTCTTCCCGAACGGCGGCACAAAGAAGGTCGCGATCCTCTGTCACGGCTGGCACAGCTTTCCATGGTGGGACTTCGGCAAAGCCTTTGACATCGTGTACGATGCGGGGTATGCCGTGCTTGCCGTTTCGATGCGCGCGCAGGGGGAGAGCGAGGGACGGTATCTGACCTACGGCGCAAAGGAATCGGAGGACCTTTTGGGCTGGATTCGCATTCTGCTCGAACGGTACGGCGAAGACCTTTCCATCGCGATCATGGGCGTGTCGATGGGCGCCGCAACGGTGCTGTGCACGACCGGAAAGGCGCTGCCGAAGCAGGTGAAATGTGCCGTTTCGGACTGCGCGTTCACCTCCGTAAAGGATCAGTTCGACGCCGTATCGAAAAAACGGTACCCGATCATCCGAAAGATCGGGCAGGGGGCTGCGCGCGTGTTTGCGGGCGTTCGATATGCAGACGCTTCGCCGATCGATGCGGTTTCGCGCTCCCGGACGCCGACGCTGTTTGTTCACGGCGACGCGGACGATTTCGTGCCGTTCGCCATGATGGACCGGCTTTATACCGCCTGCGCATGCCCGGACAAAGCGAGCTGGATCTCACCCGGCGCGCAGCATACCGAAGCTGCAATGAAGAACCCGGAGGCCTATGCCGCGCATGTGCTTCCCTGGCTGAAAGCCCATCTTTGAATCGGGACAGCGGGACGTCGAAAAGGCGTCCCGCTTTCGTTTCTCAATACTGCTTGAGGCTCGGGTTGTTGCCGTTGCAATAGATCAGCACCGTCGCAAGCGCAACGCCGATCGCGCCGAATACCGGATGCATGTCGATCCCGGCGCTCATCAGACTGTTCACGACCGCCTCATAGACGGCGGACGCAAGCCCGATCCAAAAGAGCACGCTCTTGTTTCTGCTCTGGAATACCATGTCGATCCTCCTTTCTTAAAACAGCTTTCCGATCGCATACCCGATCACGCCGACGATGACGGCGGAGATCGCCGCAAGTATGATCGCGTCCATCCGTTTTCCGCTTTTCAGCTCCAGCTCGCGCAGACGCGCTTCATGGTCCGCGCTGTTCTTTGCGATCGTTCGGACGTTCGTTTCGATCCGTGCCAGCGCTTCGAGGATCTCGGAGATCGTTCGTTCAGCCATGACGCACCTCCGTAAACTGCGGCTTGTTCGTGATATACACGGCGGAGCCGTACCAGGAGATGCAGTACCAGCCGGACGGCGCAACGCCGAGCAGCGGATAGGATTCGCCACGGTGCACGATCCCGAAGCAGCGCGTCTTCGTGCTGTCGCCTTCCCGTACGCGGACCGAACCGCCTTTGATCACGACCATGTCGTTCTTCGCCTCCTGATCGAACACCAACAGCCGCCCGAACCGGTTCCAATAGCCGTTCTTTCGACGGTTTTTGACGACGCCGTAGTCGCGTCCGCGGCATTCGACCTGTTCCTCGCCGACCGAAACGCCGACGTGTACGATCTGCTTCCCGTCGTCGTGAAACACCAGATCACCTGGCTGCAGCTCGGATTTGTCGATGTGCCGGCAAAGCGCATACAGTCCCCGGCTCGAAACGTCCTTCTTCTGCAGACCGAGCGCGTGCAGCGCCCAGTACACAAGTCCCGAGCAGTCGAACATGTGAAAGCGCTCGACGCCGTCCGAGAGCCGCTTTGCGATCAGCGCCGCAATCCGCCGCATGTTCATTTCGTCCTCCTCATGCCGTTCGATAAACCGCAGGACGTCCTGCAGATCGTCGAAGCACTCGCCGTTGCCGCCCCAGACATAAATGCCCTTGCCGACCTGGTCCGTTACCATCTGCACAAATTGCTCGCGCAGGCTTCTTTCGTTTGTTTTGTCGTTCATATTCAACTCCTTTCCATCCCGACACAAACAGCATAGCACGAAAACCTGTGTCAGGATTCCCGGAAATCTGCCTAAATTCAACGTTGAAAACGGAGCAAATGAACGATATATCGATATGTATGGAAGGGAATTACATATGTCGTATTCAAAGATCATCATGCTTTTCAAGGAGCATGATGATCTTTCTGATGTAATCAGATCGATATATCTTAAATCGATATATCTTAGATCTATATACTCTATATATATTAAATCTATATATATTAGATCTATATAAGACAGATAGATCTGCAGATCAATATCAATACGACCGTACGAACGCAAAAACAGCCGCCGTTCGGGCTTTTGAACGACGGTTTAGGAAATATGTCAAAATTCCGGGAATCCTGTCCTAGGTTTTTGTGTCATACTGAATGCGGAGGTGATGAGATGATCGTTCGCAATCCAAACAAAAAACGATTCACAAAGGTCGATTGGTCCCTTGCAAGAAGCGGTACGCTGCGACCGGACGAGCTCGGACTGTATACCTTGATGCTGTCGCATAGCGACAACTGGGACTTCTCGGAAAAAGCGCTCATTAGGGAGACGGACGCTACACCGGAAGAGCTGCGCGACATTCTGCATCGGTTGGAGAAAAAGGGATTTACGCAACGGCGCAAAAACCGCTTCGGCACAGTCTGGGATCTGATCGAGGATCCGCAAAGCCAGGAAGAAGTCGACCGGGTGCGCAGGATCCTGTCCGAAGAGGAAGCGGAAAAAAGAGGCGACGGAATTGATATCATCAAGACGGAAAGCGGCAACGCTTCGCCGCAGGATCCCGAAAACGAGCCGAAGCCCGAAGCGCCGACGCCCGCCGCGCCGCAGATGACGAACGAGGAGATGGCGCAGAGCTTCTTTGCGCTTGCCGAAAAGCTGCGGAAGAAGAACATGGAGAACCGCATCAAACGGGAACAGGCTTGCCGAAACGGACAAAACGGCGTATAATGCAGCCATGAAGATGCTGACGGTCACGGTGACGGAACAGGATACGGGAAAAACGGTGCAGGACGTTCTGCGCAGGACGTTCGGCGTTTCCGAATCGTATATGAGAAGGCTCAAACGGCGCAAGGGCTCGCTGCTTATAAACGGTGCACCGGTCTATACCACGGCGCGCGTACGGGCGGGGGACACGGTTTCCTTCGATCCCGCGGACGAAACGCCGCCGGATATCGCGCCGATCCCGTACCCGCTTTCGATCGTGTATGAGGACGAGTGGCTGATCGTGCTGAATAAGCCCGCAAACCTGTCCGTTCATCCGGCGCGCGATCCGAATGAGCCTACGGTCGAAAACGCGCTTACGGCGTACTTTACCGGGCGGGACGGTACGCATCCGGTGAGCCGCCTCGACAAGGGCACGACGGGGCTTCTGACCGTCGCAAAGAGCGGATATATCCACGCGCGGATGAAGGCGATCCAGCACGCGGGCGGCTTTCAAAAGACGTATCTTGCGATCGTGGAGGGCGTTCCCGCCTGCAGCCGAACAGTGATCGACGCGCCGATCGGGCCGCTGCCCGGCTCAACGTATCAGCGCTGTGTGCGCGAGGACGGGGCGGAAGCAAGAAGCGCCTGCGAGCTTCTGCGCTCCCAAAACGGACGTTCGCTCGTCCGGCTCACGCCGTTTACGGGACGCACGCACCAGCTGCGCGTGCATATGGCGCACATCGGGCATCCTTTGGTCGGCGATTGGCTGTACGGAAGCCGCAGCGAGCGGATCGACCGGCCCGCGCTGCATGCGGCGTCGCTGACGTTCGTTCATCCGATCACGGGGGAGACGCTTTCGCTCTCCGCGCCGCTGCCAAAGGATATGGAACGGCTGCTTTCGGAAGCATCTTATGATGCGTCATTCTGAGCGACAGCGAGGGATCTTCCGGATCCTCGCAAAGCTTCTTCGTCATGCTTCGCGGTATGACAAAGAGGAGGTTATTCCAGCTGCTTGCCGAGGTACAGCGCGGCGGTTTTGAGGATCGAAAGCTCGGTCTCGGTCAGCTTGAGACGCGCGTCGTCGGATGCGATCAGCACACTGCCGAGCACATCGCCCGCCGAGGTCACCGGCACGGCGGCAAGCCGCAGCGGCGGCGTTTCGCCCGCCAGCAGCGCAAAGCCCTCCGGGGCAAGGATCGGCTGCCGCGCGCGCATACGATCGACAAAGACGTCCGACAGCACCGCTTTGAATAGCTGCTTTTTCATAGATCCTGCCGAGAAAAGCACGGTTTCCGTGTCCGTGACCGCCGCGGAAAAGCCCAGAGCGCCGGTCAGCGCCTGACAGTATACCTCCGCATAGTCTCCGAGCTCACGGATGCGCGCGTATTTTTTCAGTACGACGGCGTCTCCGTCGGTGAAGATCTCGATCGGATCGCCCTCGCGGATGCGGAGCACGCGGCGGATCTCCTTCGGGATCACGATCCTGCCGAGCTCGTCAATGCGTCGTACAATGCCGGTTGCTTTCATAGGTCCATCCTTCTTTACTCGTTTGGGTCCAGTATTGCCGAAATGTGCGTTTTTCATACGTCGGACGATTGATTTTTCATACGCAGTCCTGTATAATAAAATCAAATTGAGTACGGAGGATGCTTTTATGAAAAAAACGGTCCTGGTGACGGGCGGCGCGGGCTACATCGGCTCGCATACGGTGGTGGAGCTTCTGAACGCGGGCTATGACGTGCTGATCGCGGATAACCTCATGAATTCCAAGGAGGCGGTATTGGACCGCATCGAAACGATCACGGGCAGGCGTCCGGCGTTTGCAAAGGTCGACGTCTGCGAAAAGGATGCCATGCGCGCGCTGTTCCGGGCGCATGATTTCGGCGCGATCATCCACTTCGCCGGGCTCAAGGCGGTCGGCGAAAGCGTCGCAAAGCCGGTCGAGTACTACCGCAACAACCTCGACGCGAACCTGACGCTATTGGAATGCATGAAGGAGTTTGACGTGCGGCACATCGTGTTCAGCTCGTCGGCGACGGTCTACGGCATCCCGAAGGTCCCGATCAAGGAGGACGCGCCGCGCTGGTGCACGAACCCGTACGGCTGGACGAAGTTCATGGGCGAGCAGATCCTGAGTGACTTTGCCGCTGCGAATCCCGAGATGTCCGTGGTGCTGCTCCGGTACTTCAACCCGATCGGCGCGCACGATTCGGGACTCATCGGCGAGGATCCGCAGGGGATCCCGAATAACCTTTTGCCGTACATCAACCAGGTTGCGACCGGAAAGCTTTCTAAGCTTCGCGTGTTCGGCAACGATTACCCGACGCCGGACGGCACGGGCGTACGCGACTACATCCACGTCGTGGACCTCGCCGTGGGACATTTGAAGGCGCTCGAATACGCCGATGCGCACACGGGCGCGATCGCGATCAACCTCGGCACCGGCACGGGCTATTCCGTGCTCGACGTGATCCATGCCTACGAGGACGCAAACGGCGTCAAGATCCCGTATGAGATCGTCGACCGCCGTCCCGGCGACGTCGCGGAAAACTACGCCGACCCGTCGCTTGCAAAAGAGCTTTTAGGCTGGGTTGCGAAGCGCGATCTTGTCAACATGTGCAAGACCGGCTACCACTGGCAGTCGATGAACCCGAACGGCTATGATGCGTAACGCGTCATAGCCGATATTTTGTCCATTCGGCGTGTCGGGAGAACCGTCCCATTGACACATTATCTATTTAGAATAAAGGAGGTGACGTAGATGAATAAAAAAACAAAGATGATCGGCATTGCTTGTGCAGCAACACTTGCTTTGTTGTCAGTTATTCTATGCATCGCTCTCATTTATAACAGTCAAAAAGAACAGAAAGCAAGAATCGCTTTTGAAGACAAATGCGGTATACAACTTCCTAAAAGCGCAAGGATCAAACGTTTTTATAAAAATGAGAATGGATATATGGCTTTTGAAATTGACTTGGATCAAGAAGCGAAAACACAACTTGAGTATGCATTTACGGATGATATTTCATGGGGACGGGAAGATATCAGACGCGATCTTCTTTCTGATTCTTTTATAGGAGAAAGTAGAAATTTCTTTTTGCGTGATTTGGGATGGTTGAATACAAAAGGGGTAAGTTTTGACTTTGGTTTTGAAACGCTGTACGAAGGCGTAGTGGCAAAAACCGGTATTTGGACTGTCATATTTATGAAATATGACAATTCAGGAGATTATAAACTGATTACTTCATGGTATTTATGAGCGTCGGGTGTCAAGGGGACGGAAACGTGTCAAGGGGACGGTTAGCGTGGGATGAATTCGATATTTCGTCCACATGGTGTATATGTGTCCGCTTGCCGGAGCATGGTTGTTCTCTTGACAACCAAAAACTATCATTAACCATTATGGGAATTAATATATGCTAAAGAAGATACTAGCTTCTATAGGGATAACCATATTGTTTGGGCTTTTTCTCTTGATTTCTTATATACCGTTTAACGTACGCTTTAGTGACGATTATGAATTCTTGCACGGGAAAAGAAGCAGGAACAAAATGTTTCACATTAGAGAGAGATTTCGAAACTTGGGAACGATTGTTTTTTGGGATATTCGAAGGGATTTGGATCTAAAACAATATACGCTGTTTTGGGTATTCATCTTTTCATATACATCGTTAGTTGTTTCTATAGTATTATGGATATGGTTTAACCAGAGATGGCTGTTAGCTTCTATTCGATTAACAGCTTTGACGGCTTTTATTTCGATTATGCCAGCAATCTTTTCAAGGCGTTTTACTCTGTACCGCTTTAACCGTATTCAGAACAGAAAAGAGTATCGAAAGAAACCACAGAAACAAGAGAATCAACAGCTGACTGCTAAAACAAAATTTTTATTGGTTATTACTATTGCAGGAGGTGTATTATTAACGGCTACGGCACTTGTATTCTTGATTTGGTATATTCTATTGCAAGAATAGCTGATATAGAATACCATAATGGAAAAGGTAGTGATAAAGGTGTGTCAAGGGGACGGTTAGCGTGGGATGAATTCGATATTTCGTCCACATGGTGTATATGTGTCCGCTTGCCGGAGCATGGTTGTTCTCTTGACAACCTACATATGCAATTAATAGGACATTTTATGTTTCAGAGTATAAAGTCAAAGTGAGGTGTATAGCGTGGTGTTATATGTTTTACCGAGTAATGAAATTGTTAGAGGAACACCGATCATTAATGAAACTGGAACGCTATTATTTGACCCCGCGCCTCATATAGGTCCCTTTGGATTTTATCCATATCATTGGACTTTTTGGATTTCAACACGTCTCAATAAAGAGTATGAGTATCAGTTCTTATATGCACTTGCTGAAACCCGATTTTTGAATATGAAAGATGCTCATTTGTCGATTCCGCATTCTATCCGTGGTCAAGTGTTTATAAAGCTAGATCATTATATGGGTGATGGCATCTACTACAGTGAACATGAGGAATTTGAAAAGAATGCCTATATTGATATAGAAAAAGGGATTATTGCAGTGGGAGACCCTTGGAGTAAAGAAGTGAGTTGTGTCGAATTTGCAGAAAATGAGTTTGCATTGATCGATAGATTCAATCATCTAAAGGCAGTATTTGTAAAGGTGTCAGGGGGTGTCAGGGGGACGGTTAGCGTGGGATGAATTTGATATTTCGTCCGCATTGTAAAGTGACAAGGGGACGGTTAGCGTGAAAACGAAGACCGAGAAAAGTACAGGAAAAAAAGCTTCCGCTCTTGACCGAGAAGGAAACGAAAGATAGAATAGAGACAGCCGTTATTGCACGGGCGATTGATATGGCGAA
>JAEESS010000009.1 GCA_016286445.1 Bacillota bacterium | reverse complement strand
GCGGCGGACGGGCTTTCGGGCGAATACGTGGATTGGGACGCGGACGAACCTGACCGCGCGCGGATCCGCATCGGCTGGGAGATCAGCGCCGACGGCAAAGCGCTCACGCTGACGCATCTGTACTGCGATCCGGATCTGCAAAACGATACGCGCGACGTCTGGCTGATCCTGCGCGACATCGGCGAACGCGTCGGAAAGACGTGGGAGGAGGTCGCGGACGGGATCGAATCGCTGAAGCTCGTCGGGTTCGACGTGGCGGGAAGCGATCTTTACGTGCTCAAAAACCTGCGTGAAATCGACCTCGGCTCGGTCCGCGTGATCGAAGACTGGGCGTTCAACGGCCTGCCGATCGAAGAGCTGACGATCCCGGGAACGGTCAGGACGGTTTCGGGGTTCGCAGACTGCGATTCGCTCCGTTCCGTGCATCTTGAAAACGGCGTCGAGCAGATCGGGTTTACGGCTTTTTTGGACTGTGACAGCCTCACAGAGGTCACGATCCCGCATTCCGTCAAGCGCATCGGGCTGAATGCCTTTGCGGGAACGCCGTGGATCGAACGGCAGACGGACGAGGTCGTAGTCGTCGGCGACGGTGTGCTGATTCGCTATAACGGCACGGGCAGGACGGAGCTCACGATCCCTGCGGGGATCAAATCCGTTTGCTGCACGTTAGGGTTCACGCATGAATTCCGGCGGATCGCAAACGACACGGACGACAGTGCGAACATGACGAATCCCGATCTGAAGACGGTCGTGTTCGGACCGGACGTAAAAGAGATTTACGGCGCGTGCTACGGGCTTCGTGCGCTCGAAACCGTCGTGCTGCCGGAGGGCGTCGAATCCGTCGGCGCGTACAGCTTCTTCCAATGCGATTCGCTCGATACGATCACGCTGCCGGAGAGCCTGCGGTATCTCTTTTGGAAGGAGACGTTCGGCACGTACCGGACGGATCCGGAAGGGTTTACCGGGGAGCTTTATGAGGATCCCGCCGTCAGTTCTTCCCATCCCTACGGTCCGACGCCGACGGTCATTTTCCTCGGACCGCCGCCCGTGATGCACCCGGACGAGAATCCCGCATACGAATGTCCCGTGATGTGGAACGGCGACGGGCAAAGCCTCGGCGAGCTTCAATATGATCTTTCGCCGGGCGTGATCTGGCATCTGAGATACAGCCTGAAATATGCGGCGGAATGGGAAAGCTTCGAGCCGGAACGGGGTGACGGCGTTTTGATCTGGAGCGCCGACTATATCACCTTCGCGCAGCAGTACGACGTGCAGCCGTATCTTCTGAGGGGCGACTCCAACATGGACGGCTCCGTTACCTCTGCCGATGCGGCGCTGATCCTGCGGCATGTGATCGGGCTCGAAACGCTTGCGGACACGGCGCTGCAGCTTGCGGACGTCAACGGCGACGGAAAGATCACGGCTGCCGACGCGGCGATGATCCTGCGGTTTGTCGTCGGGCTGATCCATACGCTTTGATGCGGCGAAGCCGCAATGTATTCGGGACGTTTCGGCGTCCCGATTTTTCTTGCATCCCGGCGGATTATGGGGTATAATAAAACGGTTCAAGCGATCGGATGGATCGTAGATTTTACGGAGCGAGGGGAATTATGAAGCTTGCAGTTGACGTGATGGGCGGCGACAACGCGCCGCAGGCGGTGCTGGACGGCGTTCTGGCATTTTTGAAGGAAAAGGAAGCGGAGGGCGTGAACCTCCGGCTGTTCGGCAATGAAGATGTTTTGAAGGAATTTACGGCGGCGCATCCGGAAATTGCGAACCGGATCGAGACCGTCTGTACGACCGAGACGATCGAAATGGGCGAGCATCCGACCGAGGCGATCCGCAAGAAGAAGGATTCGAGCCTTGTCAAGGCGCTCGAAGCCGTGCGCGATCACGAAGCAGACTGCTTCTTCTCGGCAGGCTCTACCGGCGCGGTGCTGACCGGCGCGACGCTGATCGTGCGTCGGCATAAGGGCATCAAGCGTCCCGCGCTTGCGACGCTGATCCCGACGACGGCGGGCACGGTGACCGAGATCATCGACTGCGGCGCAAACACGGACTGCAAGCCGGGATATCTCGTGCAGTTTGCGCTGATGGGCGCGGCGTATCTCGAATCGGTCGAGGGCGTGAAGAATCCGCGGGTCGGGCTGCTTTGCAACGGCACCGAGGAGGAGAAGGGCAACGCGCTCGTCAAGGAAGCGCATCAGCGTCTCATGGCGGTCGAGGGGCTGAACTTTATCGGCAACGTCGAGGCGCGGGATCTTACGAGCGGCGCGGTCGACGTGCTGGTCTGCGACGGCTTCGACGGCAACGTGATGCTGAAAACGACCGAGGGCGTGGCAAAGTGGATCGCGACGATGCTGAAAAAATCGCTGATGGAATCGACGCGCGGCAAGCTTGCGGGGCTGATCGGCAAACCGGCGTTTTCGACGCTCAAAAAGAAGCTGGACTACACCGAATACGGCGGCGCGCCTCTCTTGGGCATCAACGGCGGCATCATCAAGGGGCACGGCAGCTCGGACGCGAAGTCGGTCAAGGTGTGCCTTCTGCAGGCAACGCGGCTCGTGCGCGGCGGCGTGACGGAAAAGATCGGCGCGTTCGCGGAGACGCTGAACATTGAGGATTGACAAACGCAAATGTTTTGCGGTAAAATAATCAAGTGATCGAATCGTCCTTCGGGACGGAAGGGAGTAATCATGGAATTCGAAAAAATCTGCGAGATCATCGGCAAACAGCTGGATATCGACCCCAAGACCATCACGATGGAGAGCCATCTTGTGGAGGATCTGCATGCGGATTCTCTGGACGTAGTCGAACTCGTCATGGATCTGGAACAGGAATTCGACACCGAGATCCCCGATGAAGAACTGCCCAAAGTGCAGACCGTCGGCGATATTCTTCGTTATCTGCAGAAATAAGCGGAAACAGGCAAGTCGAACCGAACCCGCACGAGATCAGTGCGGGTTTTTTGGTAAATAGAATCGTATGCTGACGAAAGAACACCTTACTGAATTACAGAACCGGATCGGGTACACGTTTATAAAGCCCGAGTTTTTGAAGCGCGCCCTGATGCATTCGTCGTATGTGCCGGGGATCGGCGGCGACAACGAGCGCATGGAGTTTTTGGGCGACGCGGTGCTGGAGCTTTGCGTGTCCGAGGAGCTTTTTTCCCGCTTTCCGAACATGCAGGAGGGACAGCTCACCAAAAGCCGCGCGTCGATCGTCTGCGAGGACGCGCTGTTTCGCGCCGCAAAGGGCGTCGGGCTCGGCGAATACCTGCTTTTGGGACGCGGCGAGGACGCGAGCGGCGGCAGGCAGAAGCCCTCGATCCTGTCCGACGCGTTCGAGGCGGTGATCGCGGCGATCTATCTGGACGGCGGCTTTACGCCGGCAAGAACGTTTATCCACCGGTTTGTGCTGCCGCTGCTCGATCTTTCCGCACCGGTGTTTGAAAAGGATCACAAGACGCGGCTGCAGGAGCTGATCCACGCGAAGACGCACGGAAAACAGGTGACCTATCGGATGGTCGGCGAATCGGGACCCGATCACGCCAAGACGTTTACGATGCAGGCGGTGCTGGACGGCGAGGTGCTCGGCGAGGGCACGGGACATTCAAAACAGAGCGCGGGACAGGCTGCCGCCGAGGACGCGCTGAACAGATTGGAAACAAAATGAGACTTGTCAGATTGGAAATATCCGGCTTCAAGTCGTTTGCGAAAAAGACCGAGCTGCAATTCGGCTCGGGGATCACGGCGGTCATCGGACCGAACGGCAGCGGCAAGAGCAATATCTCCGACGCGGTGCGCTGGGTGCTCGGCGAGCAAAGCGCGCGTGCTTTGCGCGGCTCGAAAATGGAGGACGTCATCTTCAACGGCACGCAGAAGCGTAAGCCGCAGTCGATGTGCGAGGTCACGCTGACGTTCGACAACGCCGATCATCTGCTGCCGATCGAGTACGATGAGGTCGCGGTGACGCGGCGCATGTTCCGATCGGGCGAGAGCGAATATGTACTGAACGGGCGCAACTGCCGCCTAAAGGACATCTCCGAGCTGTTCCGCGATACGGGCATCGGCAAGGACGGATACTCGATCATTTCGCAGGGACGCGTCGACGAGATCCTTTCAAACAAATCGGGCGACCGCAGAACGGCGCTCGAAGAAGCGGCGGGCGTGATGCGCTACCGCGTCCGCAAGGAGGAAGCCGAACGCAAGCTTGAGAACACTGAGCGCAATATGGAGCGCATTGCGGACACATTGAAGGAGCTCGGCGAGCGGCTGGAGCCGCTGAAGGAGCAGAGCGCGACGGCGCGGGTGTATCTGAAGCTTCGCGAGGAGCTAAAAGACCTCGAAGTCAACCTGTTCCTCTATAACAGCGACCGCATGAAGGAGCGCATGAGGACGCTTGCGGAGCAGACCGCGGCGCTCGATCAGGACATCGCGCTGAATGAGGAAAAGAGCCGTACGCTCGGCGACCAGTCGCTGGAGCTGGAATCGCAGCTGCGTGTGATCGACGAACGCGCGGGCGCACAGCAGAACAAGGTCATCGAAATGCTGTCCGGCGTGGAATCGCACGTCGGCGAGAGCAATCTTTTGATCGAGCGGCGCGAGCACGCCAAGAAGGAAATCGGGCGTGTCGGCGGCGAGCGCGACGGTGCGCTGCGCGCGTGTGCGGAATTAAAGGCGCAGATCGCGCAGAACGAGCAAGACGGCACGAACGTCGAGGAGCTTGCGGCGCTGACCGAAAAGATCACGGCGGAGACCGAAGCGCTTCAAAGCATGGACGATGCCATTTTAGGCCGTGAGAAGGCGGTCGAGGAGCAGAAGGCGGCGGTCATGGAAGCGATGAACCGGCTCGCCGACGCAAAGAGCGATCTGAGCCGCTTCGACACGATGGCAGCGGCGCTCAGGGACCGTCTCACGGCGCTGGACGGCGAGGACGCCGAAGCAAAGGCAAAGGTCGACGCGCTGAAGGCTGAGGCGGAGACCGCAAAGAAAGCGGTCGGAACGCAGGCGGCGAAGATGAATGAGCACATCGCGGCGCGCAAGGAAGCGCAGCGCGAACGGCTCGAAATGGAATCGGACTTTTTGGCGCTGCAGGCGGAGTTGAAAATCGCCGAGCAGAACGTCGGCGCGCTCTCTTCGCGCGAGCGCGTGCTTTCCGAAATGGTACGCTCGCACGAGGGCTATCAGAACAGCGTACGCGCGGTGCTTTCCGCCGCAGAAAAGGATCCCGCGCTGAAAGGCTGCATCATCGGACCGGTCGCAGAGCTTTTGAAGGTACCGAAAAAGGTCGAGACGGCGATCGGCATGGCGCTCGGCGGATCGCTGCAGAACATCGTCACAACGAGCGCCGAGGACGCGAAAACGGTCATCGAATACGCGCGGCGGAACGATCTCGGCAGGGTCACGCTGCTGCCGACGACGATGCTGCTGCCGAACCCGCTTTCCGAAAAGGAGCGCGCGCTGCTCTCGGAACCGGGCGTTGTGGGGCTGGCAAGCGAGCTCATCACCTGCGACAAACGCTGTTCCGTGGTCGCGGAGTATCTTTTGGGACGCACGGTCGTCGCCGAAACGCTCGACGACGCGATCGCGCTCAAGAAAAAGTCCAAAGGCGCGTTCCACATCGCAACGCTCCTGGGCGATTTCCTGTCCACCGGCGGCACGATGACGGGCGGCAGTCTGAAGAAATCCGGCTTTTCACTTCTGGGACGCGAACGCGAGGTCGAGGAGATCAAAAAGCAGATCAAAACCGCAGAGAAGGCGGTTGCCGAGAAGCAAAAACAGATCGAAGCGCAGAAAAAACAGATGCTTTTGAAGGACGCCCAGATCGACGGTTTCCTCGGCGCATCGCACGAGGACGAGCTGGAGCTTGTCCGCCTTCGGGAGCAGAGCGAGATCATCGAACGCGATCTTCGGGAAGCCGAAGAAGCCGTGCAGGAATTGATCGACGAGCGCGGCGACGTCAACGAGAGCATCGCCGATATCGAAAAGCGCAGAGCTTCCGCGGCGTCTGTGGAGGACGATATCCGGCAGAGAAATCTGCTTTCTACCGAGGACATCCGCAAGGAACAGCTTTCGATCGCCGAAGCGAAGAACGCGCGCGAGCTGCGCATGAATGCGCTGACCGAAAGCCGCATCAGGCTTACCGCGCTGGAAAAGGAAGCGGACGCAAGGCATGCGGAGCATCAGCGTCTCAATCGCGATCTTGCGCTTACCGAACAGCGCGTGCAGTCGTTTGAGGCGGAGATCAAGACGCTTTCGGCGTCGGTCGAAGCGGCGAACGCGCGCCTGTCCGAAATGGAAAAGAGCATTTCGGGCGAGCAGGAAGCGCTTCGCCTTGCCAAGGAGGAGCAGAGCAAGCTTGAAGCGGAACGCACGCGCATCAATGAGCTGCTGAGCCAGTACCGGCGTGAGCGCGACGGGCTTGCGGACGCATACCGCACGCTCGGCGAACGCAAGCACAGGAACGAGCTTGCGCAGAGCCGCATGGAGATGGAGCTCAGAGCGAGCGCGGACCGGATCTGGGAGGACTACGAGCTGACGTATGAGAACGCGCAGGCGCTTCGGCACGACATTGCGGTCGGCGCAACGCAGCAGCGCGTCGGCGCATTGAAGGGCGAGATCAAGGGACTCGGCGACATCAACGTCTCCGCGATCGAGGATTACCGCACGGTGTCCGAGCGCTTTGAATCGCTTTCGACGCAGTACAACGATCTCGAAAAGGCAAAGAACGACCTCTATACGCTGATCGGGCAGCTGACCAAAACGATGGAGCAGACGTTCGTCGTTGAGTTTCAGAAGATCCAGCAGAACTTTGCGGACACGTTCGTCGAGCTGTTCGGCGGCGGTCACGCGGAGCTGCGGCTTTCGGACAAGAACGACGTCTTAAACTGCGACATCGACATCATTGCGCAGCCACCGGGAAAGAAACTGCAGCTTCTGTCGCTGCTTTCGGGCGGCGAACGCGCGCTCACGGCGATCGCGCTGCTGTTTGCAATGCTGAAATTAAAGGCGCCGGCGTTCTGCGTGCTCGACGAGATCGAGACCTCGCTGGATGAAGCGAATGTGACGAAGTTTGCAAACTATCTCAAGGCGTATTCCGAAGGGACGCAGTTCATCATCATCACGCACCGCAAGGGCAGCATGGAGGTTTGCGACACGCTCTACGGCGTCGCAATGGAAGAAAAAGGCATCTCGAGCATCGTCTCGGCAAGATTCGGAGAAACGGCATAATGGAGCAAAAGGAAAAGAAAAAAAGCTGGCTTTCCCGTTTGAAGGAAGGCATGCACAAAACGAGCAACTGGTTTTCGACCCTGTTCAACAAGGACGGCATCAACGACGACTTCTATGAGGAGCTCGAGGAAGCCATGATTCTTGCCGACATGGGCATGGAGACCGCGGAACGGCTTTTGGACGGGCTGCGCGATAAGGTCAAGGCGGAAAAGATCACCGACCGCGCGGACGCAAAGAAAGCGCTCGAACGGCTGATCTCGGATGCGGTGCGGACAACGAAGCCCTTTCTGGCGGATGAAGGTCCCGCAGTCCTTTTGATCGTCGGCGTCAACGGCGTCGGCAAAACGACCACGATCGGCAAGATCGCAAACGAGTACGCATCAGCCGGGCGGAAGCCCATGATCGCCGCGGCAGACACCTTCCGCGCGGCGGCGGCGGAGCAGCTCGGCGAGTGGGCGAACCGCGCGGGCGTGCCGATGGTGCGCCACCAGGAAGGCGCGGACCCGGCGGCGGTCGTGTTCGATGCGATCGCTTCGTACCGCGCAAAGGGCTGCGATCTGCTGCTCGTCGATACCGCGGGACGGCTCCACAACAAGAAGAACCTGATGAACGAGCTCAATAAGATCCGCCGCGTCATCGCACGCGAGCTGCCGGATACCCCGTGCGAGGTACTTTTGGTGCTCGACGCGACGACTGGGCAGAACGCTGTCGCGCAGGCGGAGGCGTTCCTGGAGGTCTGTGAGCTCACCGGCGTGATCCTGACCAAGCTCGACGGCACCGCAAAGGGCGGCGTGACCGTGCAGATATCCGACATGCTCAAGGTCCCGATCCGCTTCATCGGCGTGGGCGAGGGCATCGACGATCTCAAGCGCTTCGACGCGGACGACTTCGCGCAGGCGCTTTTGGAAACGGAGGAATAATGTGTTACGGCACCGCTTTGACGCGGTGTCCTTTTTTACTACCCTTCAGTCAGCTAAAGCTGACAGCTCCCCTCACAAGGGGAGCTCAGACTTGTGTGCATCGACCTCCACCTGACGGGGGAGAGATGGCGACGCGGTAGACAACGCAGTGCGTCGTCGCGCGACGGCTCCTGTGTAACGAAGCGTCAGCGGAGTGGTTCCGTCGAGGCTTTGCCGAGACGGAGGGGGAGAAAAGTATTTTTTCAAAGATCCATGTAAGATTCTTTGACCTTCTGCGTCCTATAAAGGGAAGATGAAACCGATGGAGACATTTGAGCAGATTTATCGCGCATATTTCACGGACGTTTACCGCTATTGCCTGAAGCTTTGCGGAAACGCCGATGAAGCCGAGGAGCTGACCGCCGAGACCTTTTTGAAGGCACTGCAGGCGTTAAGCAGCTACCGCGGCGAGTGCGAGCTGCGCGTCTGGCTCTGTCAGATCGCCAAGAATCGGTATCTTTCCGAACAGCGAAAGCATAAACCGGAACCGCTTTCGGACACGCTCGAAAGCGCCGAGCCTTCGCCGGAGACGGTTGCGGTCCGGACCGACGAAGCGGAACGGGTCAGCGAGGCGGTGCACCGCCTCGACGAGCCGTACAAGGAGGTATTTCTGCTGCGCGTGTACGGCGAAATGCCCTTCGAGAACATCGGAAAGCTGTTCGGAAAAACCGCGAACTGGGCGTGCGTCACCTTCCACCGCGCGAAAGCGAAAATCAAAGCCGAACTGGAGGAAAAACCATGAAAGACTGCGGGATCGTAAAGGATCTTTTGCCGCTTGTTGCGGAGGATATGGCGAGCGAGGAATCGACCGCCTTTGTCAAAGAACATATCGAACGGTGCGCAGACTGCAAAGCCGCGCTGGACGCCATGAAAGCGCCGGTGGAGGCGGAGCCCGCCGCGCCCTTGAAGACCGTCCGCAAGGCGGTGAAAAAACGCGGATGGCTGATCGCGGGACTGATCGCATGCCTGGTCGCCGCGCTGCTGGTCAGCGTGTTCGCACGGCTGAAAAAGGCGATCCCCGTAAATTCCGCGGATGCTGCGTTCGAATCGGTTGCGGTCGACGGCGGGATTCAATTTGAGATGCAGGGCGGAGATATCTACCTGAAAAATATCAGCGTTGATCCGGAAACAGGAGAAGCTTACTTTATCACCGAAGACGGGGAGAGGATTTCGCTTCGGGATCTTACCGTTCACGGTCCGGATGGGAGTTTTCAACTGGAAACGGACGGGGAAAAGCTGCTCGGCAAATTGGTGCTGACAGCAGATCCTTCCGTTGACGGGATCAGCATTGAAGGCGTCGATGGGCAGCGGTTTGTGACGGCATACACGACGCTCTGGAGACAGTGGTTCGAGCGCGGCAAGGAAGGGATCGTTGCGCAAATCCCGCTTTACGACATCGACGTGGTATATTTCGAACCGTTTGACAATACGGAACATGAAGTGCTCTATCAGCGCGACGGCTACACGCCCGAGGCGGGCTTTGCATTGCCGCGGCTCGTGATGAACTATTACTTTCTGATGGCGCTTGTCGGAACGGTCGTGCTTGCCGTCGTGTGGTTTGTGCTGCGGCTTCTGAAAAAGCAGAAGGCAAGCCGCGTGTTCGGCGTGCTGCTTCTGATCGCGGGAAGCGGCGTCCTCGCGTTCCTCTTTGCGGGGTTCCCGGCGACGACGATCGCGCCGGCGCGGGAGCTTGCGTTCGTGCTCGTGATCGCGCTGCTTCTGATCGGCGCGGGGCTATGCGGGCGGAAGCTGCTGCGGAAAGAGTGAAGATCGACCCTCCCTTGTCAGGGAGGGTGGCTCGCCAAGCGAGACAGGAGGGTAGTATTGCATAAACTACCCCTCAGTCGCCTGCGGCGCCAGCTCCCCTGACAAGGGGAGCTCGACGATAAGGATCGAGATTGTGAAAACTCTGTGGAGTTTTTTGCAACCTCTTTTCTTTTTCCGGCGACGACGATCGCGCCGGCGCGTGAGCTTGCGTTCGTGCTCGTGATCGCGTTGCTGCTGATCGGCGCGGGGCTGTGCGGGCGGAAGCTGCTGCGAAAGGAATAACGGAGGATTCAGCGGTTCCGGATCCTTCTGCCGAGCAGGGAGGGGAGCGGAACCGTTTTGTTCTGAAGACGGAAACGCAGCGCGCAGCCGATCTCGTATTCGGTCGTGTACGGCGGAAGCACGAACTGCAGCGCTTCACAGACGCCCGGGATCCAGACGTACCAGTTGTGACCGTACGGATATTCCAGATAGACGGCTTCGTCTGCGTACGGGCTGAGCAGCGCATACGACGCCTTCGTCATCTCATAGAACTCCTCGTCCAAGGTGCCGACCGCCGAAAACAGCTTTCTGATCCGGACGTGCTTCCGTTCGAGGACCTCCGGGATTTCGGTATAGGGACCGGCGGCGGACATGCAGATATAGTTTCCCGCATATTCCGGCGTGATCGAAAGGAACCAATGCGACATCATGGAGCCTCTGGACAAGCCGCCGACCGTGATATGATCCCGATTTTCGATCAGGGAGGCGATCGTGCCCTTCGGATAGACGCTGTAACGGTCTGCAACGAACAGCAGTGCATCCGTGATATCCTGCACCATCGTCTCCGGGTCGTACGGCTTGTTGTTCAGCGTAACGACGATGAACGGCGCGGTGCGCTTTTCGTACGTCAGCCAGTCGTATACATATCTGCCCTCCACGGTGCAGTCGAACAGCTGATACTGCCGCGTCAGCCACGAGTTCAGCGAGCCGTAATCGCCGTGCATCAGCAGGACGATCTCGTAAAGACCGTGTTCGCTGTACCCGAAGGGCGTCCAGACCTTCAGTTCTTCTTCCGCTTTATAGAGGTGGGATGTGATCGTTCCCTGCTCCGGGCATTGACTGAGATAATGCGCCGGGATCGTGCCTTCCGTCGGCGTTTCCGCTGCGTAAGCAGGCAGCGCCGCGCAGAGCAGGAGGATCCCCGCCAAAATGAGAGCAATACGTTTTTGCGTCATAGGGTTCTCCGATACGGTGGATCGTGTTGTTCCGATACCAGTATATAACAGGATCGCCCGTTTGTAAATCGGATCCGGCGCAGAGAACCGCGGGTTGTGAAAAACATGTGGAGTTTTTTGCAACCTCTTTTCTTTTTGCAAAGTATATGGTATACTGAATGGCATAATGGAGGATTGTGGGATGAAACGTGTTTTAATCAAGGTCAGCGGCGAAGCGCTTTCGAGCGTGAATCAGCCGGTATGTTTTGAAAAGGTCGAGGAGACCGCAAAGGAGATCAAGCTTTTGTACGACGCGGGGCTGGAGATCGGCATCGTGGTCGGCGGCGGGAACATCGTCCGCGGGCGCGACACAATCATGCAGGAGCGCTCGCGTATGGACAGCATGGGCATGCTAAGTACCGCGATCAACACGCTCGCGCTGCAGGACTGCCTGGAGCGGCAGGGTATGCCGACGCTTGCCATGAGCGCGATCGCCATGACGCGCTTCATCGATGAGTACACCGCCCGCGGCGCAAGAGCGGCGCTTTCCGAGGGCAAGGTCGTGCTGTTTGCCTGCGGAACGGGCTGCCCGTACTTCTCGACGGACACGGCGTCTACGCTGCGCGCGCTGGAGATCGGCGCGGACACGCTTTTGATGGCAAAGAACGTCGACGCAGTGTACAGCGCGGACCCGAAGGTCGATCCGAACGCGATCCGCTACGACCATCTGACCTATGACAAGGTCATCCGCGACAACCTGAAGGCGATCGACATGAGCACGATCACCATGTGCCGCGACAACAACCTGCCGATCCTCGTGTTTGCCCGATCTGAGATCGACAAGGTCGCAAAGGGGATTCCCGTCGGAACGCGCATCGACGGAAATGAAGCTTGAAACTGACGGAAGATCCGTAGTATAATATCTATTTGAATGAAACAATAAGGAGGGATCCGATATGCCGATGGAACTGATCGATGAAATCAAAGAGAGAATGACAAAGACACTGAACGTCCTGAAGGCGGAGCTTTCGAGCCTCCGCGCAGGCCGCGCAAACGCGCAGGTGCTGGACCGCATCACCGTGGACTATTACGGCACGATGACGCCCATCAACCAGCTCGGCAACATCTCCACGCCGGAGCCGCGCATGCTGATCATTGCGCTGTGGGATACCAAGATGATCCCTGCGGTCGAGAAGGCGATCCAGAAGTCCGATCTCGGCATCAACCCGGCGAACGACGGCAAGATCATCCGTCTTGTGTTCCCGGAGCTGACCGAGGAGCGCAGAAAGGACCTCGTCAAGACCGTCCGCAAAAAGGGTGAGGAGAGCAAGGTCGCGATCCGCAACATCCGCCGCGATCTGAACGACCAGATCAAAAAGCAGAAGAAGGACAGTCTCATCACCGAGGACGATCAGAAGCGCCTTGAGGAGAAGGGACAGAAGATGACCGACGAGTTCATCAAGGACATCGACGCCATCCTTGCGGCGAAGGAAAAGGAGATCCTGTCGGTTTGACGAACGTGCTCGGACTGGACCCGGAAACGGCGGTCAAGCGCCTTGAGACGGCGGGGAAGCCTGTCCGTCTCGTTGAGGTACGTTCAAAAAAGGGCGGAAAAGGCAACGATCGCCGCATCATCAAAACGACCGAAACCGAATCGGAAACGGTCGTCTACTGGTCCGCGTTCAAGACGGAGGTGACAACCCCTCAGTCACCTGACGGTGACAGCGATGGTCTTACATAGTCGAAAACCACGCACTGTGTGGTTTTCTCCTTGTTCGATCCGCGCTTCCGCTTCGCTTCATCCCGCACAGCGGGCGTTCAGCTCCGCCCCCTTGCACAGGGGAGCCAAGGCAGCCGAAGACTGGCAAAAGACTTGCCCTCCCTGTGCAAGGGAGGGTGGCAGCCAAAGATCGGAAAAAGACTTGCCCTCCATGTGCAAGGGAGGGTGGCAGCCAAAGATCGGCAAAAGACTTGCCCTCCCTGTGCAAGGGAGGGTGGCAGCCGAAGGCTGACGGGAGGGTTGTTATGCAGAACACAGTCATTCCCAGAAAGCACAATGCAAGACTGACCGGAAATGCAAAAGCGCTTCGGAAGAACATGACCGAGGAGGAGCGCCGTCTGTGGTATTGCTTCTTGCGGGAGTATCCTGTCCGGTTTTACCGGCAGAAGGTTCTTGGGCAGTATATTGCAGATTTCTATTGCGCAAAGGCAAGACTGGTCGTTGAACTGGACGGGTCACAGCATTATCAATCGGCGGGGCAGATACACGATGCAAAGCGCGCGTTGTTTTTGCAAAAGTATAATTGTACGGTCCTTCGCATTCCAAATAACGAGATAAACAGGAGTTTTCGGGGCGTATGTGAATGGATCGACCTGCATGTTAAAGCAGCAATGGAAGGAATGACGACAACCCCTCAGTCACCTGTCGGTGACAGCTCCCCTTGCACAGGGGAGCCAAGAGATTAGGCTGATTGAGACTTGCCCTCCCTGTGGATGGTACGCGCGGGAAGCGCGCGATCTACCGCCGTAACGAAGCGTACGCGGAGTGGAGCATGGTACGCGCGGGAAGCGCGCGATCTACCGCCGTAACGAAGCGTACGCGGAGTGGAAGCGAAGTGTTAAAGGAAGGGTGGCAGTCAAAGACTGGCAAAAGACCTGCCTTCCCTGTGCAAGGGAGGGTGGCATCCGAAGGCTGACGGGAGACTTGCCCTCCCTGTGCAAGGGAGGGTGGCATCCGAAGGCTGACGGGAGGGTTGTTAAAACACACAAATCAGGGGGCGTTGCGATTGACGCGACAGCCCCCGCTTGTTCGATAGGAGAACCGCATGAAGAAGTATTCGGATCAGGAGATCAGAGCGTTCGGACTCAATCCGGACCGCATTCCGAAGCACATTGCGATCGTCATGGACGGCAACGGCCGCTGGGCGACCGCAAAGGGCATGCCGCGCGGCGCGGGACATCGCGCCGGCGTAAATGCTCTCAGGGACATCATTCGCTTCACTTCGGACGTCGGCGTCGAATCGCTGACGATCTATGCGTTTTCGACCGAAAACCGCAAGCGCCCGAAGGAGGAGATCGGCATCCTGTGCGGACTTCTGATCGAGTATTTCAACCGCGAGATCGAAGAGCTGCACGCAAACGCCGTGCGTATCAAAAGCATCGGCGACCTCAGTTGGTTTCCGACCGCGGTGCAGGAAACGGTCCGCGCCGCGGAGGTGAAGACCGCGGCGAATCCCGGATTGAAACTCAATATCGCGCTGAACTACGGCGGCAGAGCCGAGCTCGTCCGCGCTATGAAGCTGGCGTTTGCGCAGGATGACGATCCGGATGAGGACGCGATCTCGCGCAATCTGTACACCGCGGACTCCGGCGACGTGGACCTTCTCATACGCACCGGCGGCGACGAGCGCGTGTCGAACTTTCTGCTGTGGCAGATCGCGTACGCGGAGCTGTACTTTACCGACGTCAAGTGGCCGGACTTTTCGCGCGACGAGCTCATCAAGGCGATGCGTGACTTTGCCGGGCGCGAACGGCGCTTCGGCGGACTGAAATCGAACGGGGCGAAATAAGATGAAACGATCGGTATTACTTCTCGGATGCACCGGCTCGATCGGCACGCAGACGGTCGACGTCATCCGCGCGCATCCGGATCGGTTTGAAACGCTCGGTCTGTCGTGCCGAAGCGACGTCGAAACGCTGTATCGGCAGGCGAATGAGCTGCATCCGAAGTTTGTCGCGGCGGAGGTCCCGCTCGATCCCGCAAGGCTTCCCGAGGGCACGCTCGTTTTTTCCGGACCCGACGCGGCGGAACGCATGGCGGCGGAAGCCGACGCGGACGTCACCGTGCTTGCGATCTCGGGCTATGCGGCTCTAAGACCGCTGCTTGCGGCGATCCGACACGGCAGGCGCATCGCGATCGCAAACAAGGAAAGCCTCGTTTGCGGCGGCGCTTTGGTCGACGCAGCGCTTTCGGCGTACGGCGCGGAGCTTCTGCCGATCGACAGCGAGCAGAGCGCGATCTTCCAGGCGCTGCAGAACGGCAGGCGGGAAGAGGTGAAACGGCTGATTCTCACGGCGTCAGGCGGTCCGTTCTTCCGCAAAACGCGCGGGGAATTGAAGGACGTGACGCTTTCCGATGCGCTCAATCATCCGACATGGAAGATGGGCAGAAAGATCACGCTCGATTCCGCAACGCTCATGAACAAGGGCCTGGAGATCATCGAGGCGAGCCGGCTGTTTCACTTCGATGCGGAGCATATCTCGGTGCTGATTCATCCGCAGTCGATCGTGCACAGCATGGTGGAATATTGCGACGGCACGATCATGGCAAACATGAGTAAGCCCGACATGCGGCTTCCGATCCAGTACGCGCTGACGTATCCCCTTCGGACGGAAAGCCCGTGCGAGCCGCTGAAGCTCGATCTTACGCATCCGCTGGAGTTTTATCCGGCGGATCCGGAACGCTTTCATGCGCTCCGTATGGCGTACGACGCGCTCAGAGCGGACGGCATCATGCCGACGGTATTCAACGGCGCGAACGAACGCGCGGCGGAACTGTATTTTGACGGGCGCATCGGCTTTGCCGACATCGAGGACTGCGTGGAATACGCGCTGAACACGATCGAAAACCGCCCGGCGGATTCGCTCGAAGCGATCGCGGCGGCGGACAGGGCGGCGCGGTATGCTGCCGACCGGTTTTTGAACAGGAAGCAATAAGGAAAACAATATGACAATCTGGTACATTTTACTGGCAATTTTAGGGCTTTCGGTGCTCGTCATCACACACGAGCTCGGTCATTACCTGATGGGCAAGTGGCTGGGCTTTACGATCACGGAGTTTTCCGTGGGGCTCGGACCGAAGATTTTCGGCATCAAGGGCAAGGAGACGGAGTTCACCCTCCGCGCGCTGCCGATCGGCGGCTCGTGCCGCTTCTTCGGCGAGGACGGCAAGGACGAGGACGACAAGGACAAAAAGCATCCGGAAGCGTTCGCGGAGGACGTTGAAAAGCCCGAAGACGGACCGAAGGAGCCGGACCCGCGGCTGTTCAGCTCGAAGCCCGCATGGAAGCGCTTTTTGGTCGTGCTTGCGGGTCCTTTGATGAACATCCTGACCTGCGTGCTGCTGTGCTTTGTGATGCTGGTCGGCGCGGACGTGATCAAGGAACAGACCGAGGAACAGCTGCTGATCGTCGACGTCGTACAGGAAAACGGTCCGGCGGAAAAAGCGGGCATGCAGACGGGCGATATTCTCCTCTCCATGGACGGCACAACCCTTGTCAACGCGGATTCGCTGGATCAAGGACTGAAAAATGCGCCCATGGAGGGCATGACCGTGGCGGTGCTGCGCGGCGCGTCGCTCGAACAGACCGAAACGGCGGAAGGACGGCTGACGACGATCGAAACCAAGGCAAGCGGCGGCGAGATCGTGACGCTGATATTCGGGAATCTGCTCGATCAGACGACCGGCAACAAACGGATTAAGATCACATTTCTGCATCCGTCGGTCAGACAGGTTACGGAGCAATACAGCGTCGGAAAAGCGGCGCTGACGGCGTTCCCGAAAACGTGGGAGATGGGCAAGCTGGTCTATGAATCCCTCGGCATGCTGATCACGGGGCAGGCGAAATGCAGCGACGTGACCGGCGTGGTCGGCACGGTCGATTTCGTGTCCGACGCGATGGCGGAGACGGAGTCCGCTTCCGACGCTTGGTCGCTGTTCATCTGGTTTATGGCGCTGATCGCCGTGAACCTCGGCATCATCAACCTTTTGCCGCTGCCCGCGCTGGACGGCGGACGGCTGGTGTTCATCATCGTCGAAATGATCCGCAGAAAGCCCGTGCCGCCCGAAAAGGAGGGCATGGTGCATCTGATCGGCATGATCGCGCTGCTTCTTCTGATGCTGGCGCTGACGATCAGCGATATCATTCGGTGTTTCCACTGATCCGGAGGGGACTATGGCAGATTATGTAAAGGTCGGACCCGTGCAGATCGGCGGCGGCGCGCCTGTATCCGTGCAGTCGATGTGCAATACGGACACGCGCGACGTCGACGCGACGGTCGAACAGATCCTGCGGCTCGAAAAAGCCGGCTGCGAGATCATCCGCGTCGCGGTGTTCGACGAAGCCGCGGCGGAAGCGATCAAGGGGATCAAGGCACGGATCCATATCCCGCTCGTCGCCGACGTGCATTTCAACTACCGGCTTGCGATCGCGGCGGTCGAAAACGGCGTGGACAAGCTGCGCATCAACCCGGGCAACATCGGCAGCGCGGAGCGCGTGCGCATGGTCGCGGACTGCTGTAAACTCCATCACGTCCCGATCCGCATCGGCATCAACGGCGGCTCGATCGAAAAGCAGTTTCTGCCGCTGTACCGCGAAAATCCCGCGGAGGCGATGTGCCGCAGCGCGATGGGACACGCAAAGCTTTTGGAGGACTGCGGGTTTTCGGACATCGTGATCTCCTTAAAATGTACGACCGTATCCGAAACGGTCCATTCGTACCGCATGGCACAGGCGCGGATGGATTATCCACTGCACATCGGCATCACCGAGACCGGTCCGATCGAGACCGGGATCATCAAGTCCGCCGCGGGGCTCGGCGCGCTTCTTTTGCAGGGCATCGGCGACACGATGCGCGTCTCTTTGACCGGCGATCCGGTGCGTGAAGTGGAGACCGCGCTTGCGATCCTCAGAGCCTGCGGGCTTCGGAAGGACGACGTGGAGATCGTTTCCTGTCCGACCTGCGGACGGACGCGCTGCGACGTCGAGAAGGCGGCGGCGTATGTGAACGAGCATGTCGCGCACAACAAGGGCTATCTGAAGATCGCCGTCATGGGCTGCGCGGTCAACGGACCCGGTGAAGCGCGGGAAGCCGATATCGGCGTGGCGTTCGGCGACGGCAACGGCGTGCTGATCAAAAAGGGCGAGATCGTCGGGCACGGCGAATACGAAGAGATCTTACGGCGTTTGGTCGACGAGGCAAACGCGATTTTAGGCGCATAAGGATACACAGGGGCAGGATGAAGGAAGAACTCAAGGCGGCATATGATGCGGCGCATCTGAAGACGGAATGGCTCACGATCAAAAACGTGTGCCTTTCGCGAGATACGCAGACGCTGACGGTTTCGGCGGACCGCGTCAAAAACCTGGTCTCGGAGGAAGCGATACACGCATGGGAAGCGGCGATCCGTTCGCTGCTTTCGGCGTATACCGTGGTGTTCGTGTACCGCGAGACCGAGCCGGAACGCGTCGTCGCAAAGCCTGCTCCGCAGAAAAAGAACGAGGTCGACGTGCCGATCCCCGAAAACGGCGTGCTCCTCGGCAAGCCGATTCCGGAGGCGGAGGAAACGCTTCCGATCTTCGAGCTGGACGGCGAGAGCGAGACCAAGGCGGTCTTTTCGGGCAGGCTTGTGTCCTCCGAGATCCGCGACGACTGGTCGATGCGCCAAAAGAAGCCGAACTGCCGGGTCCTGTTCAACGTGACCGACCTCAACGATTCGATCTACTGCTCCGCAAGTTTTCCGGAGGAATGGCAGGCGGCGCGGTTCGATCACTGGCTGAACGACGCCGCAAAGGGCGGAAAGGATTTAAAGATCAAGGGCGTTTGCCGAACGGTCCGAAAGACCGGCGAACGCAGCTTTTATGTCGATTCCGTCGAGATCCTCGCCCGCGCGCTGCGCAGCGACGACGCCGAGGAGAAGCGCGTCGAGCTGCACCTGCACTCGCGCATGTCCACGATGGACGGCATCACGAACCTCACCGAGGCGTTTCGCACCGCAAAGCGCTGGGGACACAAGGCGCTTGCGATCACCGATCACGGCGTCGTGCAGGCGTTCCCGGAGGCGGCAAAGGCGGCCAAAAGCACCGGCGTCAAGGCGATCTTCGGCGTGGAGGGGTATCTGATCCCCGACTGCGAATCGATCCCGGCGGACGGCGATTTTACGGTCTTTGACATCGAAACGACGGGGCTCAAAGCCGACCGCTGCGACATCATCGAGATCGGCGCGGTGCGTCTGCACGAGGGCAGGGTCATCGAACGGTTCCAGTCCTTCATCGACGACGGCGTCGTGATCCCGAACGAGATCACAAAGCTCACCGGCATTACGCAGTCCATGCTCGAAGGCGCGCCGTCGACGCGCGAGGTGCTCGAACGGTTCCGCGCGTTTGCAAAGGACAGCACGCTCGTTGCGCACAACGCAAGCTTCGACACCGGCTTTATCACGCATCACGGCGATCGCTTCGGGATCACGTTCCCGATGCCCTACGCCGATACGCTGATGCTTTCGCGCTATCTGCTGCGCGACGATCTGGAAAATCATAAGCTCGACACGATCTCCGCGTATTTCGACATCGACATGGGCAGCCATCATCGCGCGGACGACGACGCGAACACCTGCGCCGAGATCCTGCTGCGGTTTATCGGCATGCTGAAAGAGCGCGGCATCGACCGCATCCCGGTCGTGCCGAGCGCGCACGAGGCGTATCTCAAGCGCGCGGCGAAGGAGAAGCGGCAGACGAACCACATCATCCTGCTTGCCAAAACGCAGAAGGGCATGAAGGATCTGTATAAGCTCATCAGCTGGTCGCATCTGGATTATCTGCACACGCGGCCGCAGATCCCGAAATCCCTGCTGATGCTTTACAGGAGCGATCTGATCGTCGGTTCCGCATGCGAGGCGGGCGAGCTGTTCCGCGCGATCCTTTCCGGCGAGCCGGAGGAGCAGGTTGAAAAGATCGCCTCATTCTATGACTATTTCGAGATCCAGCCGATCGGCAACAACGCGTTTCTGAAACGCGAGGGCAGGGTACAGGATGACGAAGGACTTCGGGATCTGAACCGCCGCATCGTCGCGCTCGGCGAAAAGATGGGCAAGCCCGTCGCGGCGACCGGCGACGTGCACTTTTTGGAGCCGACCGACGCGATCTACCGCGCGATCCTCATGAGCAAGCTCGGGTTCGAGGATGCCGAACAGCAGGCGCCGCTGTGGTTCCATACGACGGCGGACATGCTCGAAGAGTTTTCCTATCTCGGCGAAGCGAAGGCGCATGAGGTCGTCATCGACGTACCGAACCGCATCGCGGACCTGTGCGATGAGCTGAAGCCGTTCCCGGACGGCACGCACTCTCCGACGATCGAGAACGCGGAGGAAGAGCTCAAGAATACGGCGATCGACCGCGCGCACGAGATCTACGGCGATCCGCTGCCGCCGATCGTGCAGGCAAGGCTCGATAAAGAACTCAATTCCATCATTGGGAACCATTACGCGTCGCTCTATCTGATGGCGCAGCGGCTGGTCAAAAAATCGCTGTCGGACGGATACCTTGTCGGCAGCCGAGGTTCGGTCGGCTCGTCGGTCGTGGCGATGCTGGCGGGCATCACGGAGGTCAATGCACTTGCGCCGCACTACGTCTGCCCGAACTGCAAATTCTCCGACTTCGACATCGACAAAGAAAAATACAGCGTCGGCGCAGATATGCCGAACCGCGCGTGTCCCGTCTGCGGCACGATGCTCAAAAAAGAAGGTTTTGAGATCCCGTTCGAGGTCTTTCTGGGCTTCAAGGGCGACAAGGTCCCCGATATCGATCTGAACTTTTCCGGCGAATATCAGCCGGTCGCGCATAAGTACGTCGAGGAGATGTTCGGCAAGGGACACGCGTTCCGCGCAGGCACGATCTCGGGTCTTGCGGAGCGGAAGGCGTTTGAATGCGTCTACTCGTTTGCGGAAGCGACGGGGCGCACGTTCTCGCCCGCGGAGGTCCAGCGGCTCGAAAAGGGCTGCGAAGGCGTCAAGGTCACGACCGGACAGCACCCGGGCGGCATTGTCATCGTGCCGCGCGATCACGACGAATACACCGAGGTCTACGACTACACGCCGATCCAGTATCCGGCGGACAAGGTCGATAAAAACACGATCACCACGCACTTCGACTTCCACGCGATGGACGACCGTCTCGTTAAGCTCGACATCCTCGGGCACGACGATCCGACGGCGCTGCACATGCTCGAAGCGCTGACCGGACTGAACCCGCGCGAGATCCCGCTCGACGATCCGGATACGCGTATGCTGTTCTCGACCGTGGAGCCGCTGCATATCGACCTCACCGAGATCGGCTGTTCCTTGGGTACGCTCGGCGTACCGGAGTTCGGCACGGGCTTTGTTCGGCAGGTGCTCGAAAATACGCGCCCGACGACGTTCGAGGAGCTGATCCGCATCGCGGGACTGACGCACGGCACGGACGTTTGGCTCAACAACGCCGAACCGCTCGTCACGGGCGGCATCGCAAAGCTAAGCGAGGTCCTCTGTACGCGCGACGATATCATGAATTACCTCATTGCGCACAATATGGAAGCGTCGCTGTCGTTCAAGATCATGGAGCGCGTCCGAAAGGGCAAGGGTCTGACCGACGAGATGGAGCAGGCGATGGTGGACGGCGCGATCCCGGCGTGGTTTATCGACTCGTGCAAGAAGATCAAGTACATGTTCCCGCGCGGGCACGCGGTCGCGTATTCGATGTCGTCGTTCCGCATCGCGTACTATAAGGTCCATCATCCGCTGGCGTTCTACGCCGTGTATTTCACGGTACGCGCGGACGCGTTCGACATCACGCGCGCGGCGGGCGGACCCGAAGCGGTGAAGAAGCAGATCGACGAGATCGAAAAGGAAGCGTCCTCTTCGCAGAAGACCGACAGCGAAAAGAAGAAGGACAAGGAGCTCGTTACGATCCTGGAGCTCGTGTATGAAATGAACGTACGCGGCATCGAGCTGCTGCCCGTCGATATCTACAAGTCCGACGCGACGAAGTTTTTGATCGAGGGCAACGCGCTGCGTCCGCCGTTCGACGCGATCCCCGGCGTCGGCGCGGGGCAGGCGATCGCGATCTGCGAGCGCAGAAAGCCCGGCGTCCGCTATCCGACGATCGAGGACTTTGCAAACGAGACCGGCGCGAACACCGGCATCGTCTCGATGCTCGAGCAGTGCGGCGCGTTCGGCGACATGCCGAAGAACAAGCAGATCTCGCTCTTTGATTTCTGATTGCGGCGGATCGACAAAAAAACAGCAGGAGGACGATTGCCTCCTGCTTTCTGCATTTTCCGGTTACTTTGTTTTCACGGATTTCACGCTCGACCAGCCGCCGTAATATGTCGTGCCATCGAACACGTGGTACGAGCGCACGCGGACGTAATAGGTCGTGTTGGATTTGAGGCTTTTAACGGTCTTCTGATAGGTCTTCGGATTGCTGATCGTGACCGTCTTTTTATCCGTAAAGGATGCATTGGTCGCGTACTGCAGCTGATAGCCGGTAAAGACGGAACTGCCGGACCACTTTGCCGTGAACTGCTTCGTTCCCGCGGTGACGCTGTTCAGCGCTCGCGTCGTAATGCGAACGGTCGTCTTCAGCGGACCGACCGTGCCGAGATTGTAATTGTCCATCGCGCCGCCGATCAATGCGCCCGAGACCGGATCGGTGCGCTGCGCAAAGTATGCTTTGACGCCGTACTGGTAACGCGTGCCGGCATATACCTTCGTATCGATCCAATTCGTTTCGGTCGTATTGTTCCAGCGCTCGAAGGTCGTCCAGCCGGCGGAGACAAGGTTCCATGCCCGACGGTAGATGACGTAACCCGCGGCGCCGTCGACTGCGCTCCAACTGATCTGAATGCCGCCGTCCGCGTTTGCGACCGTCGTGGACGTCGTTTGCGGCATGTAGATCTTGAAGAACGCCCTGCTCTTCGTGCCGGTCGCCTTTATCGTGATCTCGGCATAGCCGGTGCCGGGCTGCGTGTTTTCGAGATACGCGACCGTATACTTCGATGGGTCGATCACGTTGCCGTCCTTGTCCTTGACGATCACACCGGGCGTCGCCGCCGTTCCGCTGTACACGACGTACGGCGTCGCGCCTTTGAACTGCACGTCGGCGGGATCGAACGCAACCGTTCCGTCGAACTCCGACGGCTCTGTGACCTCAAAGCTTGCATAATAGTCTATTGTACTGGAGCCCATGTGCGTTTTTTTGAACTCCTTGCCTCCGAGCGTAAAACGGTACAGCTCCCCGTCATCCTGGAACGCGGGGCTCGTGTAGTCCAATACCGTATCGTCATCCGTTGTGTGAATGATCATGTGCAGGTACCAGTAGCCGGGGCAAAATGTTCCGGTGCCGGATCCTTCGTAATAGCTATCCTGGTTCGTAACGTCAAACCACATATACCTGATGCCGAGCTTGGATTCCAGTCCGGCGGGATCGGTCCCGGTAATGCGGATCAAGCCGGTCGGATAGCTGATGGGCGCGCCGGGAGCCGGCATTTCAAAGTTGCCGTTTGCGGCAAGCGTAAACGAGGTAATCCGCTTCGTGGTGTCGTCTATTTCAAAGGCGCATTCCATTGTGTCCGATCCGTAGGCATTCGACGCCATGATGACGCAGCTGAACGAACCGCCTGCCGTGTAAGTGCCGGACAGCAGACCGTCCGAAGAAAGCGAGATGCCGGACGGCAGCGAGCCGCTTTTCACCGAACAGGTGATCGGATCCGTACCTTCCACATTCAGCTGACAGTTCAAGGATTCGTTCAGATAACCGCCAAAATGTATGGATTGTGTACCGAAATAAGGAGCGGTATCGGGTCCGCATGGATCAATTGTAAACTCTGCGTAATAGTCAATCAAGTTAGGGCTGGAATATGCCTTTACAAACTCTTTTCCGCCGAGTGTAAATCTGCCGGAAGAACCGTTGATCCGGGGATCATCGAAAGCAACAGAATCGTCCGTTGTTTCAACAAAAAGGTGTAAATACCATGCTCCGGAGAGGAAATGTCCGGCGCTCCAGTCCGGAAAATAGCTTTCCTGATGGGTGATGTCAAACCATTCATACGAGATCGCAAGCTTTGACGCATGCCCGGAAGGCGTGGTGCCCGTAATGCTGACGAGACCGCTCGGAAATGAAATCGGATCGCCCGCTTTCGGCGTCTTAAAGTTTTCAGACGCGGAAAGGGACAGTTCGGTAATGCATGCCGCGTCCGCTTTTGCCGTGTCGATCGCCGGCAGCAGAACGAGCAGCATCAAAAGGGAAAGGACGGTGCAGATGACTCTTTTTTTCAACATAAAAACCCCCTTCATCATTCGCCTGACTCGAAGGAGGTGATGCGATATGCCGTTTTCCGCCTCCGAGAAGGTCGTTGTCCCGGAACCGGGATCCCGGGAAAGCTTTACTAATATAGTATACCATTTCTCCCGCGTGCGGTCAAGCGAAACCGTCCGCGCCGCGCGGCGGGACGGATGAGGGGATTTCGGGATGGGCGAATGAAATATATCATACAGAATTGCAATTTTTATGCAGATCGGTCCTTGACTTTGAAGGGAAATGCGTTTACAATATTATCGAGTAATCCTGCACTGCCAAGTGCGTTCATCATAGTATTGAAGATAGATTTGCGGAACGCTTTGCCGCGTCGTTTCGGCGCGCTGAACTTTTTCGAAAAACTTGAAACGATCATGTGGAATAGCCGGGCAGTCTGCTCGGTTATATTCATATAGATTGGAGTAGAATAACGTGGACTGGTTGCACTTTGTATTGCTTGGCGCCGGGCTGATCGTCGGCGCCGCGATCGGATTTGTGATCGGCTACTTCTATCGTAAGAACGTCGCGGAGGCAAAGGTTGAAAAGGCCGAGGATGCCGTGAAGCGCCTGTACGATGAAGCCCAGAAGAAAGCCGAAGAGATCCGGAAAGAAAAGGTATTGGAAGCGAAGGACGAGGCTTACAAGATCCGCAGCGAGGCGGAAAAGGAAGTCAAAGAGCGCAGAAACGAAATCAAACAGAACGAACGCAGACTGTTCCAGCGTGAAGAATCGCTGGATAAGAAGCTCGAAGCGGTCGAATCGCGCGAGCAGCAGCTGAACGACCGTACCAAGAAGCTCGATAAGTTGGAGGACGAGATCAACGCCCTGTACAAGAAGCAGGAGCAGGAACTCGAACGCATTTCCGGCATCACGCTGGACGAGGCAAAGACCATGGTGCTCGACCGTGCCGAACAGGAAGCGAAGCACGAAGCGGCGGTCATGCTGCGCGAGATCGAGCAGCGCACCAAGGAAGAAGCCGACAAGCGCGCGCGCAACATCGTGTCGCTGGCGATCCAGCGCTGCGCAGCGGACCACGTCGCGGAAGCGACCGTGTCCGTCGTGCCGCTGCCCAATGACGAAATGAAGGGCCGCATCATCGGCCGCGAGGGACGCAACATCCGCGCGCTCGAAACGGCGACCGGCGTCGATCTGATCATCGACGACACGCCGGAGGCGGTCATCCTGTCCGCGTTCGACCCGGTGCGCAGAGAGATCGCGCGCATCAGCCTTGAAAAGCTGATCATGGACGGACGCATCCATCCGGCGCGCATCGAGGAAATGGTCGAGAAGGCGCGCAAGGAGGTCGATCAGACCATCCGCGAGGCGGGCGAAGCCGCGGTGCTTGAGGTCGGCGTACACGGTCTGCATCACGAGCTCATCCGCTTCCTCGGCAGAATGAAGTACCGCACGAGCTACGGTCAGAACGTGCTGCGGCACTCGATCGAGGTCGCGCACCTCGCCGGCATCATGGCGGCGGAGATCGGCGCAAACGTGCAGCTTGCAAAGCGCGCGGGTCTTCTGCACGACATCGGCAAGTCCATCGACCACGAGGTCGAGGGCAGCCACGCGCAGATCGGCGCGGACCTTGCGAAGAAGTATCGCGAGAACAACGCGGTCATCCACTGCATCATGGCGCACCACGGCGACGTCGATCCTAACTCGATCGAAGCGGTGCTCGTGCAGGCGGCGGACGCGATCTCGGCGGCAAGACCCGGCGCGCGGCGTGAAACGCTCGAAGCGTACATCAAGCGCCTCGAAAAGCTCGAGGAGATCGCAAACTCGTTCGAGGGCGTCGATTACTCCTACGCGATCCAGGCGGGCCGCGAGGTTCGCATCATCGTAAAGCCCGAGCGCGTCAGCGACACCGAGACCGTCATTATGGCGAAGGATATCGCAAAGCGCATCGAGAGCGAGCTTGAGTATCCGGGCCAGATCAAGGTCAACGTCATCCGCGAGACCCGCACGGTCGACTACGCGAAATAAGAAGCAAGCGGGGCAGAGCAATTCTGCCCCTTTCTTTTCGGAGAGGAGATACAGATGCAGTTTTACGCGGCTGACGCGCATTGCGATTATCTGTTCGGCGCGATGGATTACGGCTGGACGATCGACACACAGAAGCGGAATCAGACGATCACGCTGGAAAACCTCAGAAAAGGCGGGGTAGCGATCCAGTTTCTGGCGGCATGGGCGGACACGACGCTGAAGGTGCCGCCGCTCGAGCAGGTGCTGATCATGATCGACCGGTACTATGCCGTACACGAAACGCGTCCGGAATTTGTGCCGCTTACAAAGGACTTCGATCCGCGCTGCGGAAAGATCGCGACGGTGCTTGCGGTCGAGGGTGCGGAGTGCCTCGGGGCGTCGCCTTCGATCCTGCGCGATCTCTATCGGCTCGGCGTACGCACCATGACGTTTACCTGGAACTCGGACAACGAGCTTGCGGGCGCGGGGCAGGGCAAAAAGCGCCGCGGACTGTCCGCCGCGGGACGCGAGATCCTTCAGGAAATGAACCGGCTCGGGATCGCGTTTGACGTATCGCATCTTAGTGACGACGGGATCGAGGACGCTTTGGCACTTTCCGCGCAGCCGATCTTCGCGTCGCACTCGAACTGCCGCGCGCTTATGAACGCGCCGCGCTGTCTCAAAGACGAATACATCCGGGCGATCGCAAGTAAGGGCGGCGTCGTCGGGATCAATTTCTACGGTCCGCAGCTTGTGGATTCCGGGCATGCCGTGATCAAGGACATCGTTCGGCATATCTCGCACGCGGTCTCGGTCGGCGGGATCGAGCACGTCTGCATCGGTTCGGACTTCGACGGCATGCAGCGCTATCCGAAGGACCTCAAAAACCCGTCCGACCTGCCTGCGCTGTTCGACGCGCTTCTTGCGGAGGGCTTCACGCCCGCCGAGGTCGAGCGCATCGCATACCGCAACCTGCATGATTATATCGTACAATTCGTGTAAGTAGAGAAAAAGTTCTTGCATTTTGTTTGCGGCTGTGGTATGATACCGCTTGCAAACTGAATAGGGGCATGATGTAATGGTAACATAGCGGTCTCCAAAACCGTTCTTGAGGGTTCGAGTCCTTCTGCCCCTGCCAAACAAAAAACCACCCGCATGGGTGGTTTTTGTTTGGCGTTATGATAGAGGACTCGAACGCCGCGGCGGCGACTCGGTCGGCGCGGAGCAGTTGAAATATGGCGGGGTTTCGGGTATAATGAATCATCATCAATGCCGGAGATTCGTATGGAGATCACGCTGAAGCCCATGACGCGGGAGATGTATCACCGCTATTTGAAAGAATATGAAAACAGCCCGGAGCTGTTTTTTGATCCGTCGAACTGCGTTCCGTATGTTTACGATCGGGAGACGGTCGATCGCTATGTGCAGCGGCAGATCGATCTTAAGAGGATCCCGCTTGCGATCATGCGCGGCGAGGAGATCGTCGGCGAGATCGTGTTGAAGAACATTGAGGACAAAAAGTGCGCGACGATGGGGCTTTGCCTGAAAGGCGCCGCGTACAAGGATCGCGGGATCGGGACGCAGGCGGAGCGGCTGGCGGTGCGGTATGTGTTTTACGAGCTCGATATTCCTACGCTGTACGCGGATTCGATCCTGCCGAATACGCGCAGTCAGCACGTTCTGGAAAAGGTCGGGTTCAAGCAGACCGGTGAGGACGGGAAATTCAGGTACTATCGGATCGATCGACCGGAAGGATAGCGGCATGACCATCGAGGAAAAGATTTTTCAGCGAAAGCGCTTTGTTTCGGAAGCCATGAAAACGTTCGGCTTTCGGAAAACGGACGGCGGATATTTGTATGAAGCGGCGTTTCTAAGCGGCGATTTCTCCGCGCGTGTTTTTGTGACGGACGGCGGTGCGGTTTCCGGTACGGTGATCGATTGCATGAACGGCGAAGAATATGCGCCGCTTCGCGCGGAGCGCTTTAGCGGCGCGTATGTGAACAAGGTTCGATCCGCATATGAAGAACTGCTCGAAAAGATAGCAGCAGCCTGCTGCCGCGAGGTGCCGTTTGCGTCCGAGCAGGCAAACCGGATTACGGATCGGATCTTTGAACAATACGGCGTAAAACCGGATTTTCCTTGGGGACAGAGCCCGTATGACAACGCGGGGACCTTCCGGCATGCGGACAGCGGCAAGTGGTTTGCGCTGATCATGCGCATCTGGCGCGAACAGTTGACAAGGGACGGAGACAAAACCCCGGTCGATGTGATGAATCTCAAGATTGATCCGGACGAGCCGAGCCCGCTGCGCGAAGGCGTTTATCCGGCGTTTCACATGAACCACAGGAGCTGGATCTCGGTCACGCTCGACGATACGCTGTCCGACGACGCGGTGATGGCGCTTTTGAAAACGAGCTTTCGCATGACGGAAGGGAAAGCAAAATAAGGCAGGCTATTGCAGCAGTTTCGCCGTTGAAAACAAGATCTGCATGTGATATAATGCGCGCAGGATCATAGAAGAGGCTAAGGGCATGGCGTATCGGCGACTTCCCTTCGAGGAGTATTTTATCAACACGAGCGAGGATTTTACGCACACCGGACGGGTGACTTATCCGGTGAACTATATCGCGGTCAAATATAACACGACGAAGTTTTTCAAATGGCTCGGGCTGTCGCACGAGGTCAACTACGAGATCCATTACGAGCCGGACCGGGACGTGATCCAGATCCATTTCCAGCGCACGTTCGGCGCGATCGACTGGGTCGCCAACGTGTTCGAGTTTGCGAGCCGTTATTATCACGCGATCGAGTTCGAGGACGAGCCTCTGCAGCTGCGGGTACACCACGGCTGGGGCAATATGTATCTTGCTGTCAAGCGCGAGGTGCGCGAAAAATGGTATGCGCTGCATGAGGCGCATCCGGACGCCGCGACGGAGATCATAGGCTGGTCGCTCGGATCCGGCATTGCGTGTCTTTGCTGTCAGGATCTGAACTTCAATTTCGGGATCAAGCCGTATCTGTATACGTTCGGCAGCGTGCGCCCGTTCAAGTGCACGCCGCTGAACAAAAAGCGTATGCGCCGGTATCTCGCGACGCTGTACACAGACTGCGAGAACTTTGCCGACGTCAACGATCTGATCTCCTATATGCCGCCGTTCCGGGGGTTTACGATGATCCGCCGCGTCAACGTCGGCACGGAACGGAAGCGTTCGTTCTTCCGGCTCATTCATCCGCTGCTTTACCATGTGCATTACGACAGGAGCGAGCTGTATAGCAAGCTCGGCGAAGCGCACCCGGCCGAAACGGACGACGGCCCGCAGACCGTCTGACGGAGGAAGACGCATGAAACGCTCGCTGGATCTTTATATCGCGCCGATCCCGGACGCGCAGAACTTTCTGCCCGTTCTCCCGAAGGAACGGCAGGCGTATCTGGACGCAACGAAAAACGAACGGGTTAAGGCGCAGCGCTATATGGCATGGGTTGCGCTTTTACGGGGGCTGAAGCACAGCTGCGGACTTGACGCGGAGGATGCAAAGCTCTCAAAAACCGAAAACGGCAAGTGGGTCTCAAAGGTGTGCGGCGTTTCCATTTCGCACTGCGGAACGGCGGTCGCCGCAGCGGTCTCGCGGAGGGACGTGGGCGTGGATATCGAACCGCTTGAAAGCGCCCGGTATCGCGAAGCACTGCTGGATCGGATCGCAACGGAGGCGGAGCGAAAGCTGTTTCCGGCGCTTTCGACCGAACAGCGCATCGCCGTGCTGTGGACGCGCAAGGAGGCGGCGTTCAAACGTGGGGATCGAAATCTGCCTACGCCGATCGAAGCGGACGCGTCGGCGAAGAACATCCGATCGATCGCGATCCGGCTCGGAAATATCGAATATTCGGTTTCCGCGGCAGGAGAGGAGGGGATACCGCTGCGCGTGTTTGAGATCGACGGAGAGCGGATCACGGAGCGAACGGATTATGAGCTGCTTTCGGAACCGAAGCCGTATTATGTCTATCTCCTGCGCTGTGCGCGAGATCGGCTCTATGCCGGCGTGACGACCGATCCGGACCGGCGGTTTTCCGAGCACGGAGGGACGGCGCGCGGCGCAAGGTTTACGCGCGCGTTCCGACCGGAAGCGATCGCGGCGTTGTGGGAAACGGATTCGCGTTCGCAGGCGCAGAAGCTTGAAGCGCGGATCAAGAAACTGAAACGCGCGCAAAAGGAGCGTTTGATCGAGCAAAACGCCTTCGATCTGTTTGACGATGCGGCCGATCCGAACGCGTATCGAAGGCTGCGCTGACGTATACCGGATGCGGATTTCGTGCAAACTGACTGCATGAAGCATGCGTTCCGGACTGTATTTCAATTTGACGAGCCGTATCGGCGGTTCGAGCTTTTGGAGACGGAGCCCAGGAGGACCCCGCCTTTTTTCGCGCGCCGAAAGGAACGGCGGGCAAGGATGGCGCGGGATCGCGGAACGATCGAAAAGAGCCTGCGCGCAAACCGCGCATGGATCGAGGATCGGTTCCATACCGAAATCAATACGGACGTGATCCTGCGGAGCTTCAGACTGGGCGGCGCGGTCGACGCGCTTGCGATCGGCATGAACGGCATGGCGGACGATACAAAGATCGCGGATTTCATTTTGCGACCGGCGTTCGGCATCTCGGTCGACGGCGTATCAAGGAGCGAGCTGCCCGCTTTTTTTGTCGGGCACGCGCTCTCCATGCTCGAAACGGAACTGACCGACGCGCGGGATGCGATCGTTTCCGCGATCGCGGAGGGACGTACCGCGATCTTCCTTGACGGCGCAAAGGAAGCGATCCTGTGCGATACACGGGGGTTTGTATCGAGACCCGTCGGCGAGCCGGAGAACGAGATGACAATCATGGGACCGAAGGAGGCGTTCACCGAGAACATCCGCACCAATGTAACGCTTTTGCGGCGGATCCTGAAACGTCCGGACTTCGTCTGCGAGTTTCGCGATGCGGGCGGGACGAACGGGACAAAGCTCGTGCTCGCGTACCTTGACGGCACGGTGAACCCGGAGCTGCTCAACGAGGTCAAACGCCGGCTCGATACGGTCTCGACCGATATGCGGCTGACCGTCGGACGCCTTGAACAGCTCATCGAGGACTATACCTATCTGCCGCTGCCGCAGATGCTGAAAACGGAGCGGCCGGACCGCGCGGCGTCTGCGGTGCTGGACGGGCGGATCGCGATCCTTGTCGAGGGCTGTCCGCAGGCGGGCGTGCTGCCGATCACGATCGGGACGCTGCTGATGAGCGGCGAGGATCTGGACATGCGCCAGCCGGTCGGTACGATCGTGCAGGCGATCCGCATGGTCGGCGCACTGCTTTCCACCTATCTGCCGGCGTACTTCCTTGCGCTTGCATTGCACCATCCGGGACAGCTTTCGGGCGAGATCCTCGAAACGGTCGTCGCGTCGCGCGCCATGGTGTTTCTGCCGCTTTGGATGGAAATGATCTTTCTTTTGCTGGTATTTCAGCTCGTGCGTGAGGCGGGATTAAGAGTGCCGGGCTCGATCGGGCATGCGATCGGGATCATCGGCGGACTACTTTTGGGGCAGGCGGCGGTATCCGCAAACATCGTTTCGACGGTCGTGCTGATCATCGTTGCGCTGACCGGGCTCGGAAACTTTGCGATCCCGGATTACAGCGCGCAGGTCGCGGCAGCCTATTACCGCGTGCTGCTTTGCATCGCTGCAACGCTCGCCGGGCTTTTGGGCATCACGGTCGCCGGGCTTTGCGCAACGGCGGTCATGTGCTCCGCAAAATCGTTCGGCGTGCCGTTCTTTGCGCCGTTTTCGCCGGTCACACGGCATGCGGGACATCTGCTGTTCCGTTCACGGATCAAAAACCGTGCGAACGCCGGCGACCTTTCCAACACCGAAAGGAGGCGCGCATGAATCTTCGCATCGGTGCGTTCGGACGGCAGGAGAGCGCCGCAATGGTGCTGCTCGCCGCGTTTTTCGGCGGCTGCTTCGGCACGGACAGCCGTATGCTGTACGAACACGGAAACGCGTCCTGGATCGTGCAGATCATTGCGACGGTGCAGGCGCTGCTGCTCTTTGAAGGTACGGTTTGGGTGCTCAGAGTGCGCGGGGGAAACGATCTTTCCGCGCTGATCGGCGAATCCCGGTTTAAGAAACCGTTGGCGGTCCCGCTGATCCTTGCGCTGACCCTGGCGGCGATGCAGCCGCTTGAGCAGTTTCTGTGCACCATGACGCAGTATGTGTTTACGGACGCAAAGCAGGTGACTGCGTGCCTGTATCTGCTGCCGTGTTTGTTCCTTTTGACGGCGCTCGGCGCGGAAACGCTGGTGCGGACGGCGCGGATCCTGCTGCCGATCCTGCTGCTTTCGATCGGCGCGGCGCTGCTTTCGGGGATCGGGGAATACCATCTGTACCGCATCCATCCGATCCCTCTATGCGATCCGTTCGGGATCTTTGTGCAGGCAGGCGCGGCGCAGGTACGGGCGGCAGCGCCGCTGCTGGCGCTTCTGTGCATCGGCGAGGGCACGCAGGACCGGATGGCGATGCGAAGCGCGGGGCGCATCGGCGCGATCGCGGGCGGGCTGCTTGCGGCGTCGGCGCTGTTTGCGCTTTCGACGACGTTTACTTATACGCAGCTTAGGGATATGCCGTCGCCATTTTACCGGATGCTCGTGGAGGTCCGCGCGGAGAATCCGACGCTGAGGCTCGACCGCGCGGTGCTGTTTCTGTGGCTTTCCGGCACGATTCTCTCCGCCGCCTTTTATCTGTACGCCGCGGGCGTGCTGTTCTCGAAAACCTTCTGCGTGCGCGATGTGCGTCCCGTGGCGCTGTGCCTTTGCGGGATCGCGATCACGCTGATCCTTGTGCTGTATTACGATTCGGAAACGACGGGATCGATACGTATGCGTCTGTACCGCGACGCGTGGATTTTGATTTCGGTTCCGTTTCCGCTGATCCTGCTTCGACCGAAAAGGAGGAAACCGTGCGCCGCATCCTGCTGATCCTATGCTGCATTCCGCTGCTCTGCGGATGCATGAAATCCAAAAACATCGACGAATACGCCTATGTGCTGAACGTCGGCGTCGAGCGCGGCACAACGATGCCGTACCTCGTTACGGCGCTCGTCTCGGTACCGGGCGGGACGGAGGACACGAAGGTCGAAAACCGGGTGATCACCGCGGAGGCGCGGTCGTTCTCCGAAGCGTATGAGACGCTGAACGCCATGTATCCGAGCAGGCTGAGCTTTGCGCGCGCATCGCTTCTGGCGATCGGCGAGGACCTTTTACGAGACGGCACGCAGACGGACTTTTTTGACTTTGCGTTCGGCAAGCCTGACCTTTGGGCAAATCTGCGCACGGTTGCCGTGAAGCCGCCGGTTCGCGGCGTGTTCGAGGGCTGGATCTCGGAGGCGGATCCGTCGCTCAGAAAGATCAAGACGGCGGCGGGGGACCTTTCGGACGAATCCGGCATAACGGCGGATACGGGCTACAGCACCTATGCGGAAGCGATCGGGGACAAGCGGTTCGACGCGATGCTTGCCTATGCGGGCGTGAACGAATACGGACTTGCCCCGGATCTGGTCGGCGGGGAAGCGTATCCGTACGTCGGCGGGTCGCTGCTGATCGAAAGCACGCTGAAGACCTCGATCGCGGGCAGCGCCGTATTCGACGGGGACCGTATGGTCGGGATCCTGGACGGCAGACATACGATGGAGGTGCTGATGGTGACCGGCGCGTTCCGAAAGGGGGAAATGCACTTTACGCTCCCGGACGGCAGCACGCTGCGCGCGGCGCTGTACCGCATGCGCGCGCCGAAGGTTCGGTTGAAAAACGGCGAAGCGACGGTCAGCCTGTATCTGGAAGCCGACGTGCTCGAACCGACGGAGCTGCCGATGGAACGCGACGCGCTGAAAGCTTTTCTGACGGAACAGCTGGAGACGGAGCTCGGCGCGGTCCTTGTCGCCCTGCAGCGTGTGGGCAGCGACGTCATGGGCTTCGGAAAGTATCGCGCGGCGCAGTTCAGAAGCGTTCCGGCGTGGGAAGCGTGCGACTGGAAGACGGAGTACCGATCGCTTCGCGTCACGTTCTCCGTGACGCTGATGCTTTCACGCGGCGCAAAGGGGGCGTGACGAATGCTCCTGTTTTTCAGCATGCAGCTCATTCCGCTGGCGTACGGCGTTCTGTATCTTGCGCACAGCTTCAAAGCCCGTCGGACGGGGCAGGGGATCGCGGCGCTCGTCCTGCTGCTTGTGCTTCTCGCGTCGCTCTCCGCTCTTTTGTGGGAATTTCTCGCCGTGCCGTAGCATCGCCGCGTCGAAATCATATACATTTTGCAGCGCAGCAAAAATCCTATCAGTTCGCCGTTGAAATCGCAGGGTGTATTTGCTATACTATAAACAGCAATGCACTATTTGATGCGTAATATGTACTTTGGGATGGGAATCATGAAAAAAAGGTATTGGATCGCAATTCTCTGCGCGGTGCTCGCGCTCGTGCTGACCGTTGCGGCGGCGTCCGCGGACGAAGGCGACGTCTACGGACGGATGACCGACGAAACCGATCTGCACGATGGCGACAGAATCATCCTTGTCAGCGACGACGGCTCCTACTATCAGGCGATGGCGACGGACTTTTCCGGTATGCAGGTGATTGTTACGGGAAATGCAATCACCGAACAGGACGGCATGCTTGCCCTGACCCTGACCGAAACGGAAGGCGGTTGGCTGCTTGCGGCAAACGACGGATACCTTGCGGCGGACGGCGGCGCGCTTACGATCGTATCCGATCAGGCTGACGCCGCGGTCTGGACGATCTCGATCGCGTCCGACGGCACGGCGACGATTTCCTGTGCGGACGGCAGCATCGTCTTTGCCGAGCAGGACGGCGCGTACCGCTTCTTCTGCGGCGAAGGCGGGAATGAGATTGCAATCTATAATGCGACGTTTGAGCCCGAACATCACGCGTTTGGTGATGGCCTTTGGTGGTCATTCGCCGACGGCAAGCTGACAATCGGCGGCAGCGGCGACATGCCGGATTTTGCATCTGCTGACTATCAGCCCTGGGCATCAATCCGAAGCGAAATCACCGAAGTTGAGATACAGGACGGTGTAACAAGCATTGGTGCGTACGCATTCTCCAATTGTACGCAACTAACGGAACTCACAATCCCGAACAGCGTGGCAAATATCGTCAGCTTTGCATTTTACAAATGCACCGGGCTCTCGGAGATCACGATCCCGGACGGCGTGACAAGCATCGGAGACAGATCGTTTCGTGACTGCACCGGACTCGTATCAGTTACGATTGGCAGCGGCATTCGTGAGCTGACGGGTTTTTGGGGCTGTTCCGGGATACAGGAAATCACAATCCCGAATACCGTAACAAGCATCGGCGATAATGCCTTTCATGGCTGCACAGGACTCTCGGAGATTACGATCCCGAACAGTGTGACAATAATCCTCGATGCTGCGTTTTACAACTGTACAGGATTGGTGGAAATTGCGATCCCGGATAGCGTGATAGACATTGGTCATGAAGTTTTCTCAGGCTGCATGGGATTACAGAATGTCGCGCTCGGAAACGGCATAGAACATTTCGGGTCCAACGTGTTATTAAATACAGCATGGTGGGATGCGCAGAATGACGGCGTGGTTTATCTTGATTACATACTGGTCGGTGTCAAAGGAACGTGCGGCCAAATCGTTCGGATCAAAAGCGGTACAAAAGTGATAGCCGCCTACGCTTTTTATCTTAACAAGCAAATCACAAAAGTGACAATCCCAGACGGCGTGTCAGACATCGGAGCTTCGGCATTTTACGGTTGCACAGCGCTCACTTCCGTATCAATCGGCAACGGTATTACAAGTATCTATTATGGCGCTTTCAACGGCTGTACAGGACTGACGTCGATCACGATCCCGGATAGCGTAACAAGCATCGGTGGAGACGCATTCTCCGGCTGCACGGGTCTCCAGTCGGTTACAATCCCGGACAGCGTGACAACCATCAGCTCCGGTGCGTTTTCCGGATGTACGGGGCTGACGTCGCTCACAATGCCCTGCAGCGCAAGTATCGGTAGTAATGCATTTACAAACTGTACGGCAGTCACGAACGTACATTTGACCAAAGGCACCGGGGCAATACCGGATTATCCGAACCAAACCCATAAGTATACACCTTGGTATATTTCCCGCAACAATTCATTAACGATCATACTGGATGAAGATATTGAAAATATCGGATTCGGCGCATTCAAAGAATGTTACGGGTTGACGTCGATTACCATGCCCTGCAGTGCAAACATCTGTTATCATGCATTTTACGGATGTACGTCCATCACGGATGTTCATCTGACCAAGGGAAGCGGCACAATGCCGGCGTATCACCAAACCAGTAATACATATAATTACTATCAAAACACACCTTGGTATCAGTCCAGAAACACCGCTATGACGGTCACACTGGATAACGGTATTCACAATATCGGCGATTATGCGTTTCACAATTGTACGGGACTGACGTCGATCACGATCCCAGACAGTGTGACAAGCATCGGCACTAATGCGTTTTCATGTTGCGCAGGATTGGAATCGGTTACAGTCGGCAACGGTGTGACAAGCATCGGTGATTATGCGTTCTACTACTGCACGGAGTTGACGTCAATCACGATTCCGGATAGCGTGACGGTCGTCGGTTCTAATGCGTTTTCCTATTGCACAGGACTGGAATCGATTACAATCGGCAACAGCGTGACAAGCATTGGTGAATCTGCGTATACCAATTGCACTGGGTTAACGGAAATCACGATCCCTGGCAGCGTGACAAGCATCGACTCCAGTGCGTTTTCCTATTGCACGGAATTGCAATCGGTTACAATTAGCAACGGCGTAATAAGTATTGGCGATTGTATGTTTCTCGGTTGCACGAGGCTTTCGGAGATCACGATCCCGGACAGCGTGACAAGCATCGGTGAAAGCGCATTTTATGACTGTACGGATCTCGAATCGATCATGATCTCGGACAGCGTGACAAGCATCGGCGGGATGGCATTTTACCGTTGCACGGGACTTCAGTCGGTGACGATCGGCGACGGTCTGACAAACATTGGCAGCTCTGCGTTCTCCGGCTGCACGGGGTTGACAGAGATCACGATCCCGGACAGCGTAACAAGCATCGGCAGCTCTGCGTTCTCCGGCTGCACGGGGCTCGAATCTTCCATGATCGGAAGCAGCATGACCTACGTCGCGGATTGGATGTTTTCCGACTGTACGAGTCTTACGTCGGTCACTATCTCCTCGAGCGTGACAAGTATCGGTACCGATGCCTTTTATAATTGCACAGGCCTTTCGAAAATTACAATTCCGGACAGTGTGACAAGTATCGGATCTTATGCATTTTCCGGCTGCACAGAACTGACGGAATTGACAATACCTTGCAGTGCAGCAATCAAAAGTCAGAACATAGCATTTTTGAACTGCAATTCAATTTGCAATGTACGAATCACACGCGGCACAGGTATAATGACCGATTACGATCACTGGCATATCGGCAACGGTGTCATCGTCTCCAATGCTCCATGGTTTTATTCCGGAACAAACGATCTACAAGTTACAATTGAAAACGGTATAACCAACATAGGGGAAAATGCTTTTTACGGCTGCACGGGGTTATCATCGATCGAGATTCCGAATGGCGTTACAACCATTGATCCGGATGCTTTCTTCAAATGTACAGAGTTGACATCTATCGCAATTCCCGGCAGCATGACAGATATCGGATGGGGTTCATTTCTATATTGTTCTCAATTAAAAGATGTGTATTATTCTGGTACATATCAAATGCGGTCACGTATTTCGATTCCTTCATTTAACGAGGAACTGGAAAACGCCTTTTGGCATTATTTAACACCTGTCTCAATCGAAATGAAGACGCTCCCGAACAAGCTGACGTATCAGGAAGGCGAAACGCTTGATCTGACCGGCGGCGCGATTATAACGTATTATGATTATGATATTGTCGAAGAAGAACTCTTAACCTACGATATGATCAGCGGGTTCGACAACACCAAAGCCGGGACGCAGACGCTGATAGTCACGTTTGATGAACAGACCACGACGTTCGACGTCACGGTAACGCACGTCCCCGGTGAGCCGGTGATCGAGAACAAGGTCGACCCCACCTGTACGGAAAAGGGACATCATGACGAAGTCGTTTACTGTACATACTGCGGTGAAGAACTGAGCCGCGAAACGGTCGAGGACGATCCGCTCGGACACGATCTGGTGCATCACGATGCGCAAGAACCGACCTGTACGGAGATTGGATGGGAAGAATACGACACCTGTTCACGCTGCGAGTATTCGACGTATGTAGAACTTCCTGCCCTCGGACACAACCCCGGAGAGCCGGTGCGTGAGAATGAGCTGCTGCCGACCGACACGACGGGCGGACATTACGACGAGGTCGTGTACTGCACGCGCTGCGGTCTGGAGCTCAGTCGGGAATATATCACGGTCAAGCCGCTCTGGGATCCGTGCGGCGACGAACTGTTCTGTCTCCTCGACCCGGAGACCGGCACGCTGAAGATCAAGGGCACGGGCACAATGTTTGCGCATGACGATCTTCCCTGGAAGGACCGTAAAAGCGAGATCCGCGCGATCGTGATCGAGACCGGCGCCGCAGAGATCGGCGAACGCGCGTTCCTCCGCTGCGAGAACCTCAGCGTCGTGACGATCCCATCGAGCGTAACGGCCATCGGCGAAGCCGCGTTCCTCGGCTGCAGCGCGCTTACGGAGATCGAGTTCCCGGAGGGATTGACGGTCATCGGCGACAGTGCGTTTTCCCAATGCACAGGCCTTGCGGAGATCACGCTCCCGGACGGGATCACGACCGTCGGCGAAGACGCGTTCTTCTGCTGCACCGGACTGGAATCCCTCACGCTGCCCTGCAGCGCGGATACCGACAGCGGCGCTTTTGACCGGTGCGAATCGCTCACGTCGATCCATGTGACCAAGGGAACGGGAACCTGGGTCATGACGGTCAACAACGACATGCCGTCGCCGTGGGCGTATTCAAGCGAACAGCCGATCACCGTCATCCTGGATGACGGGATCCTAAACATCGGGAAGAAAGCGTTCATGTGGTGTGAGGAGCTCGTTTCGATCACGATCCCGGACAGCGTGACGAGCATCGATGAGAACGCGTTTGCCGGCTGCATCGGTCTTACGGAGATCACGCTGCCGAACGGGCTTACGACCGTCGGAATGCAGGCGTTCGACTGGTGCACGGAGCTGACCGACGTTTATTATCACGGAACGCGCCGCATGCGGACCGCCCTGACGATCGCGTCGTACAATGTCCCGCTGACCGGCGCGGAATGGCACTATCTGCCGGTCAATGCGATCGAATGGAAGACTCTGCCGAGCAAGCTGCAGTATCAGGAGGGAGATGCGCTAAACGTTACCGGAGGCGTCATTACAGCGTATTACGATTACGAGATCGTCGAGGAGGAACCGCTGACCGCGGACATGGTCACCGGCTTTGATAACACAACAGCAGGAGAACAGACACTGACGGTCACGTTCGAAGGTAAAACTCTGACCTATACCGTTCTGGTTTCTCATGTGCCCGGTGAACCGGTGCAAGAAAACGAAGTTGCACCGACCTGCTTGGCAGATGGGGAATATGATGAAGTCGTATATTGCTCGGGTTGCGGAGAGGAACTGAGCCGCGAACACATTGATATACCCGCGCTCGGACACGATCTCGTGCACCACGACGCTCAGGCGGCGACCTGTACGGAGATCGGATGGGAAGCGTACGATACCTGCTCGCGCTGCGACTACACGACGTATGAAGAGATTCCCGCGCTCGGACATACCCCCGGCGAGCCGGTGATTGAAAACGAGGTCCCGCCGACGTATGCGGAAGAAGGGCATTACGATGAGGTCGTATACTGCACGCGCTGCAGCGTGGAGCTGGAACGGCATAAGCACGAGATCGAACGTCTGCCATTTGAAGGCACGGTCGAATGGAACCCGGAGGACGTCAAATTTAAGGGTACGACCGCGTATGTGATCGCAAACGGCAAGGCACAGACGCCGCGGTTTACGGTCAAGAACAAGGCGGACGGAAGCGTGATCGACCCGGCGTCCTATGATTATGAATACCGGGAAAACATCAACGCGGGTACGGGCTATGTGATCGTGACGTTTAAGGGCGATTATTCCGGCGAATGCCGCGGTACGTTCAAGATCTATCTGCCCGCAACGACGACCACGACCGTCGTGAACGTCAAGGACGGCATCAAGCTCAGCTGGAGCAAGGTCGCGGGCGCGGACGGCTACGTCATCTATCGCAGGGCGTGGAGCAGCACGACCGGCGGCTGGACGGACTTTGTGCGCTGGAACAACACGAAGGAGCTCAACTGGCTCGATACCAAGGTCTATGCGGGAACGCGGTATCAATACGGCATTAAGGCGTATTTCAATAAACGTCTCGATCCGATTGCGGGCGTGATGATCGGCGGAAACGTCGGGGACAACTTCAATCTTGGCGAAGTCGGTCCGCTCAAGACGACCGTGCGTATCACCACCCGTACGCTGAACAGCGTCACGGCGGGCACGAAGCAGATGACGGTAAAGTGGGGCGCAAGCTCGGTCTTTACGGGATACCAAATCAAGTACGCGACGGACAAGAACTTTACAAAGAACGTCGTCGCGATCAAGATCACGGACCCGAAGACCGCGCAGACGGTGATCAAGAATCTCACATCGGGCACGACCTACTACGTCACGGTCCGCTCGTATCACGAGTTCAACGGCATGACCTACTTCGGCGAGTGGTCGAACGTCAAAAATTGCAAAGTGAAATAACCGAAATACAGCAAAGCGCTCCGCGGGAAAGCGGGGCGCTTTTGCAATGAAAAAAGCCGCCCAATCGGACGGCTTGTGTATGGATCGGTTACTGGACGGATTCGGGGATCAGGGCAGCCGCGTCCATGATATGGGCGTAGAGGAGCTCGACCGCTTTGCCGGCGTCGCCCTCCTTGCATGCGGCAAGGATCCGCTCGTGCTCGACGACGGAAACCTCGCGCTCGGCGGCGTCGCCGTAGAAGCCGGATCTCAGATACCGGTCGATGTTCGCATGGATGATCTCCATCAGCATATCCGCGACCGGATTGTTCGCCTTTGCGGTGAGGACCTCGTGGAAGCGGATGTTCAGGTTCTCGGATGCGATCGTATCGGTGACCTTGCGCTGTTCATCCAGGATCGCGTCAAGCGCCTGGAAATCTTCCTCGGTCATGCGAGGAACGGCGACCTTCAGCATTGCGACGGAAATCGCCGCGCGGACCTGCATGGTATTGACAAGCATTTCGCGCGAGAGCTCGGTGACGGTTGCGCCGCGGTTTGCGTGAATGGTGACGAGATGCTGCGCCTCCAACTGGCGAAGCGCTTCGCGCACCGGAATGTGGCTGACATTCAGCGCCGCGGAAATCTCATCCTGTTTCAGCTGCATACCGCCGGGAAGCGCGCCGTTTACGATGCCTGCACGCAGAACGCGATAGACCCATTCCTGCGTCCCGAACGCTTCACGGTTTTCAACATTGGCTGCAAGTGCCTTGTAATCCATATTTCTCACTCTCCATATTATATTTGCGGATCATTATACCCACTTATAATATAATATAAATTTGTCGATTCGTCAACCATTGTTTTTCAAAAATGGTTAAATTCGGTTATATTACGGCAAAAAGGGGATCGCATGCTGCACAAAGATCTGCCTTTTGGCGCTTGCGCGTCCGCACAAGGGCATACCGTCGGCAACGAGCGCGGGGTGAACGGGTACGACGTAATAGGAATATGTACCGTTCAGTCGATCGACCGGATCGGTCAGCCGGACGGAATACGCCGCGTTTTCGACGGTCGTCAGCAGGATGGCAAAGCCCGATTCGTCCTCGCGGTAAAGCCGATAGCTCATATAGCGCGAAGGCGGGGTGAAGGTGATCTCTGCCGTATCAAGGGAAAGCGTCACGTTGAGATCGGTCGGCGGTTCTGGGATCTGCCAGTATTCCGTGACCGATTTCGGCTCCGTACCGCGAACGAAGTATTCCGAAACGGTTGCTTCGTCCGGAGTCAGGCTTCCCGCAAGAACGGCAATGTGCTCGTTTTTGAGCGTTGCGGCGTCGAGCGCAACGGAGACGACACTTTCCGGAACGCGAAACGCCGGTGCGCCGCCGTCCGGATAGAGCTCGGAAAACACCTCGGCAAGCAGCATGGCGGGGTAGGTCCCGCCGCCGCAGTCCTTCGGCAGACAGCGTCCGTCGGATGCGTCGTCAAAGCCCATCCAGACGACCGCCGCATATTCGGGATTGAAGCATGCAAGCCAGATATCGCGGTTGCCGGCCTCGTCGCCGACGGTGCCGGTTTTTGCGGCAAGCGGTACTGGAATAGCCGAAAGAAAACTTGCGGTGCCCTTCTGCGCCACGCTTTCAAGCAGCGAGGTCAGTATGAACGCGCTGCCCTCGGTCATGACGCGCATCTCCTCCGGATCGTGCCGGTAAAGCTCCGTGCCTGCGCGGTCGGTGATCCGCGTCACAACGAACGGCGCGCGGTAGATCCCGCCGGAGGCGATCGCCGCATATGCGCCGCAGAGACGGTATGGGGATACGCCGTAGGTGAAGCCGCCGAGCGCGAGCGTCAGGGAGTCGTCGCGCACGTCGAACGGGATCCCGAACCGCGCAGCAAACGATTTGCAGCGTTCAACGCCGAGCTTCTGAAACAGCAGAACGGCAGGCAGGTTCAGCGATCGCGTGACCGCTTCGCGCATCGTGATCCATCCCGCATAGCGTCCGTTCGCGTTTTTCGGGGTATAGTCGCCGAAATCGACGGCGTCGTCGAGCAGCATGGACGCGGCGGTATAGCCCGCTTCGAGCGCAGGCGCGTAAACGAGGATCGGCTTGATTGCGCTGCCCGGCTGACGGCGGATGCGTGTCGCGCGGTTGAAGCCGAGCGCGGTCCCGTCGTCGCGTCCGCCCTTGATCGCCGAGACGCCGCCGGTTTTCGCGTCGATCAGCACAAGCGCGCCTTCGGCGGATTCGTCGCCGTACATCGGAAAGTACGCGTCGTTTTTGAATACGTTCTCCGCAATGCTCTGCGCATTCGGATCCATGGCAGTCTCGACTTTGAAACCGCTCGTTAAGAGCGTGTCGAGGTCGCAGTTCAAAAGCCGGCATGCCTCGGTCATGGCAAGGTCGATATACGAGCTGTGTTTCTGCTTCTGCGTATCGGAAATCAACATGAGCGGCTCTGCCTTGGCTTCGGCGCAGGCGCGTGCGTCGATCATGCCGTATTCGACCATGAGATCGAGGATGACGCCCCGCCTGCCGACCGACGCCTCGGGGCGAAGATGCGGCGCATAGGTCGCGGGGGACTTCAGTACGCCCGCCAAAAGCGCGCTCTGCGCAAGCGTAAGCTCGCTTGCATGTACGCCGAAATAGCCCTCGGCAGCGGCCTCAATGCCATAGTATCCGCCGCCGAAATAGACGCGGTTCAGATAACAGGCAAGGATCTCGTCCTTTCCCAAAAGCTGTTCGAGACGGTAGGAGAGGATCGCCTCGTCGACCTTGCGGTCGAGCGTCTTCTCCGAGGAAAGGTGCGTGAGCTTGATGAGCTGCTGCGTGATGGTGCTTGCGCCTTCCACATAGGATCCGGCTTTCAGATCGTTCAGCGCCGCGCCGGCGATGCGGATGAGATCAAAACCGGGATGCGAATAGAATCGCGCGTCCTCGGCTGCCAGGAATGCGTTTCTGACATGCTCCGGCAGATCGGACAGTCCGACGGAAACACGGTTTTCATGCAGATACAGCCGTGAAACGACGGCGCCGTCGCGGTCGGTGACGAGCAGCGTTTCGTCGCTCGCATAGATCTTTTCGAGGTCCAGCATATGCCACGCGTCCTGCGAAAACAGCCAAACGGCGCCGGCAAGCAGCGGCGCAAAAACCAGCAGCAGAACGGCACGCAAAAAACGCCGACGGCGGCGTCGGCGGTATAGGCTTTTGTAGATTCGGATGGCTTTCTGCTCGCACATACCGAAAGTATGTCACAAACGGAATGCACCTATGCGCGCGGAAGCAGAAAGCGGCGGATGCGGGTTCGGTATGCTTTCAGGAAAAGCTGATAAAAGACGTCCAGCAAAAACAGAAAGAACAGTACGCCGAGCAAAGCAAACAGCGTAAGCGGCAGCGGCAGAAGCGTAAGCGGATTTACGCCGAGCAGATACAGCACGCCGAGCACAAGCACGGTCCAAAGCAGCGTCACGCCGATCGAAAGAAGCGACGCCCGCCGCGGATCCTTGCTGTTTCGCAGGGCGTGACGCACGGGACAGTACGGTGCGAGCACGCAGACGAACGTGAGCCAGGCGTAGTGCGGAACGGGCAGCAGCAGTACGATCGCGGCGATCAGAACGTCGCAGAGGATTGCCCATCCGATGAGCCGTTCCTCTAAAAGCGGCAGCATGCATATGGCGATCGGGAGAAAGAAGAGCAGCGCAAACCAGCCCGTCGCTTCCGCGGCGCACAGCAGCAGAAGCGATAAAAGCGCGCACATCGGCACAAGCCGTATGGGGGATGCAGATCGGTCGTATGCCATATCAGATCCGAAGGGCGATCAGACCCTTCGCCTCCGCCATTTTGAGGGTTTGCGCAGAGCCGCTGCGGCTCCTGCGCACATATGCGATACAGTACGCGGAATCGTTCACCATGCGTGCGTTTCGTTCACGCATGCAGCCGGGACGGTATCGATCGGACAGATACAGGACCTCGTCCGCGTCGTTCAGCAGCGCGCGATAGCGCGCCCGGTCCGCAGGGGAATAGGCGTTTTCCTGCCCGCGATGCGGAACGTAGACCGAAAGCGTGATCGCGGGATCGACCTTTTTCGCGGCAAGGATCCATTCGCCGGCAAGAAGATCAAAGCCTTTCGCGCCGCCGACCACGAAATGATCGCAGCCCGCTTTGCGCGCGTCGTTTACCGCGGCCTCGAGCGCGGTGAGCAGTGCGGCGTATTCCGGAGAATCCGCACGGGGAAGCTCCCGATGTCCGGTAAAGCAGCAGGTCATACGATCTCTCCTTTCCGCATCGAACGGCTGTGCAGAAGCCGATGCAGCGTTTCGCGGTCGTCATCGTCGAACGCGCGGATCAGCGAAACGGCAAGCGCGTTTGCTTCGTCAAGCAGCATCGGAACACTTTCGTTGCGTACACGGTCCGGTTCCCAAGGGGAGATCCAGCGTTTGCGCGCCGTGTTCATGCAGCCTTCCGGATCCTCGTGGTTCGGTCCGATCAGAAAATCGGAAACGAGCCCGGGCTTTTTGATCACCCGTTCGACAGACCGCACAAAGCGGTAGCGGCGGTTCTTCGGATCGTACAGCAGCGGCATGATCCGGCGGAACTTGCGGAACCCGCGCGTATACGCGCCGTAAACGTCCGCGCCGCACAGCGCTTTCGATACGTCAGAAATCAGCGTGTCGATCCGTTCGACGTCCGCGCGCATGCAAAGAAGCGAGTGGTACGGGATCTCGTCCTTCGTTTCGGCATAAACGATCGAGTCGATCACGCCCTCAAAACGCGAATGCGCCGCGCCGCGATGCTCGGCTTCGATATAAGGATGCACCGTACTGTCCAAAGCAATGTGCGTTAAGAATCCGTACAGATACGGTCTCAGAGACGCGTCGGCATTCTTTGCAAGCGCAGAGAACAGCACATCGCAGTCCAGCCCGTGCAGGACGTTGCCGTGTTTCTTTTTGTGCGGCACGAACGGCGTCGGCGGAAGACGGTCGTAGAAATAATAATCCGGACCGAGACAGCCGAGAAGGTATTGCTCCCCGAGCGTTTCGAGCGGCTTTCCGACCGCCTTTGCGACGCGCGCGCCGAATACAAGATGCGTACAAATGTTTGGCATAGGAATATGATACCATATTTTCCGGTTTTTGTATCCGTTTTGCCTGCGCTTTTTTAATCTTTTTATGAACAAAATGCAAAATCTCTTCCGATTTGCAAAAACCGTGATAAAATGGCAGCATAGGAAACGGTCGCGGAGGTGGAGCATACCGATGAAACGAATCAAAAACAGAAAAAAACATTTTCAGATCACGAATCCGCTTGGATTTTCACTGTTCTGTGCCATGATCATACTGGCGATCGGATTGATTGTCGGTTTGGTATTTCTCATCAAAGGCGGCTATGTGCAGCAGATGCTGAACTGCGCAAAGTCCGAGCTGAACGGCGAACGCGCCGTGCCGACGCAGGAAGCGGAGGCAACGCCCGAGCCGGACAAAACGGAAGCGCCTTCGACCGCGACCGCCGAGCCTGCGGCGGAAACGCCGGAGATCGGCACGCCCGAACCCGAAACGCCGACCCCGCCGCCGCTGGAACCGGAGACCCCGGCGCCCGGCACGACCTACGATCCGCATAAGGATCCGGATGCTGCGTTTGCCGGCGTTACGATCGGCATCGACCCGATGCGCGGCGGATCGAAGAACAAGGCGGAGGGCGAATATGACCTTGCGTTTGCGAAGGAGCTCGGCGCGTATCTTGAATCCAAGGGCGCAACGGTCGTCATCACCCGCGAGGGGAACAGCGATCCGGGCACGAGCAAGCGTGCAAAGACCATCAAGAACGCGAACTGCGACATTGCGATCCGTCTGCTGTGCAACCACATCGCCGCGAAGACGTCCGGCTGCTTTGTGCAGGCAACGAAGAAGAATATGAGCTTCGGTCAGCTGCTGATCGACGAGTATTCGGAGGCGACCGGGATCCAGAAGCAAAAGAACAAAAAGAATGGCATGGAGAAGCTCAGCAAGGACGACGTGGCGGATAAATGCGGATGCCCGTGCGTACGGCTGATCCTCGGCAACTGGGACAACAAGAGCGAGCGGGCAAAACTGCAGGACGAAGCGTTCCGGCAGAAGATGATCGAAGCGATCGGCGAAGCGCTTTTGAAGCAGCTTAAGCCCGAATAAAAAACGAACCGGCAAACGGCGTGCGGACAGATCAATTCGCGCGCCTTTTTCCAAAAACAGGAAACGGATTTTTCGGAAAAAGCAGGGATTTTGCGCAACCGAACCCGTCCCTTTCCGGTATTATTTGTGAGGAGCGAAAAACGTTGGAACACAGCATGCGAATCGAACAGAACGAGCCCGTCAACAACGACCTCGACGCGCTGTTTCAAACCTACGGCGACATGGTATACCGCCTTGCGCTGGTGCGCACGAGAAGCGTTGCCGACGCCGAAGACGTCGTACAGGAGGTCTTCCTGCGATGCCTGAAGAACAACCCCGTTTTCGAGAGCGCGGAGCATCAGAAGGCGTGGCTTCTTAAGGTCACGGTCAATTGCTCAAAAACGCTTTTGGGAAGCGCGTTCCGGCGGCACAGTGTGCCGGAGGACGCGATGGGCGAGCTGTCGAACGAGGACGAAATGCCGGATTCGACCGTGTACGACGCAGTGTTGAAGCTCCCGGAAAAATACCGAACGGCGATCCATTTGTACTACTACGAGGACTATTCCGTCAAGGAGATCGCGACCTTGATGCATACGACCGAATCGACGGTCAAATCGTGGCTGCACCGTGCAAGAGGAATGCTGAAGGAGACGCTTGGAGGAGACTATGAAGTTTAAGGAAGCATATCGGAATACGAACGAAAACATCCATGCGCGGAAGGACCTGCTTGAAGAGATCAAGATGGAGCGCGTAGAGCGCATCCGCAGCGAGCAGCAGAAGAAGCGTTCTCTGAAGCCGTGGCTGATCGCGATCCCGTCGGTCGCGGCCGCCGCTGCGGCGTGCATCGCGATCGTTGTCGGCGTTCGTGCCGCAAACCTCAGAACAAACGCCGCGCCCGAGGCAAAGTCGGCGGACGCGAGCTATACAGAACTGTTCGGCGCAGAGGGATCATCCGCACAGAACGGGATCCATACGCCTGCCGCAGTCGCTTCGTACGAAGAGCTCGGCGAGGTCATGAAGGCGCGCCGCGCAAAGGAAGGCAGAAGGCTCTACGGCGCCGACGCAGCCGTTTCGGAGGAAGCGCCGACTGAGGCGGAACCGATGGAAGCGCCCATGCCGATGCCGAATACGGTCACGATGGTAGACAGCGCAAAGGGCGTGCTGTCTCTCGGAGAAACGGGGCAGAACTATTCCGGCACGAACAACCAGGTCGAGGGCATCGACGAAGCGGACATCGTGAAGACGGACGGCACCTGGATCTATGCGCTGAACGAATCCAACCGCAAGGTCTATATCCTTTCGGCGGACGGTGAAAATACCGCGATCGTGGGAACGATCAAGCTGAAAACGCCGGAGGAAAACGACTCCTACTGGCGCAATTACAGCGAAATGATGCTGTACGGCGACCGCCTGTATCTGCTGGGCACGCATTCCGATTGGAGCGATCAGGTCAGCGAAGAGGATCGCGCCTTTACGTTTGCGGAGACCTATGACCTCGGCGACCGCACGGAGCCGAAGCGGATCGCTTCGCATCGGCAGCAGGGCGAATACAAGACCGCGCGGCTCGTAGACGGCATGCTCGTGATCGTATCGGATTATCGCATCTGGAACTGGCGCCCGATCGATGAATTTCCGGTAACGAACTACTGCCCGAAGGTCGCAACCGACGACAATATCGTTACGCTGCTGCCGGATGAGATCTATATCAATCCCGATTCCGGGGAGAACGGCTTTACCGTCGTGACGACGGTCGACGCCGCAGACGGGACCGAGTACGATTCGCACAAGGCGGTGCTCGGCGGCTGCAGCCAGGTCTACTGCAGCGGCAGCGATCTTCTGATCGCATCGAATGAGTATCGCATTGAGCAGAGCGACGAGCAGACCGCGGAAGACGGCAGGCATTTTGTGAAGATCGTTTCGGGAACGGACACGAATTTGTTCCGCTTTACGATCGAAAACGGGTGGATCGAGGCCGCGGCAAGCACGAAGCTTTCGGGCACACTGCTGAACCAGTTCAGCATGGACGCATACAACGGCTATTATCGCGTTGTGGTGACGCGGAACGAGAACGAAGAGACCATCTGGACCGACGGCATCGACACTTATGAGTGGAACAACAGCAGCGATTGCGCGCTTTATGTGCTGAATGACTGGCTTGAACCGGTCGGCGAGATCGGGGACCTTGCAAAGGACGAGCGCGTGCAGTCCGTACGGTTCATGGGCGACGTCGCATACTTTGTAACGTTCCGGCAGACCGATCCGCTGTTCTCGGCGGACCTGTCCGATCCGTACGATCCGAAGATCCTCAGCACGCTGAAGATCCCGGGATTCTCGGCATACCTGCATCCGTTCGGCGAAGGAAGGCTTTTGGGCGTCGGCTTCGATGCGGACGAGGAGCACGGCTGGACGGAAAACGTCAAGCTCTCCATGTTCGATATTTCCGATCCGTCGGACGTTTATGAAGCGTTCAAGCTCTCCGTGAAGGATGCAAACTACACCTCGGTGCAGTACAACCACAAGATCCTGTTTGCGGATGTCGCTTCGCAGACGATCGCGTTCCCGGCGGACAACAAATACTTTGTGTTCCGCGTGGAGGGCGACTCTTTCCGGGAGATCGGCAGGATCGAACTCGGGGAGGAATACTGGTTCGGCGACGGCAGAGGACTGTTCGTGGACGATGCGTTCTATGTGATCGGATCGGACGCGGTCGTCGTGCTCTCCTTTGAGACGATGGAGGAGCTTGCCTCGGTCGAGCTGAAATAAACAATTTGCAGCGCAAAAAAAGGAGGGGATCGTCCCTCCTTTTATGATGCGTTTCAGTATCCGTATTTCTTTCGCTTGACCGCCATGAAGATAAACGAAAGGACGGTCGCCATCAGCTCGGCGACGACGACGGAGAACCAAAGCCCGTTGACGCCGAACAGCAGCGGCAGCAGCAGGATCGATCCGAGCTCAAAGACGAGCGTTCTGAGGAACGAAATGATCGCTGAGGTCACGCCGTCGTTCAGCGCGGTGAAGAAGCCGGAGCCGAAGATCGCAAAGCCGATGAACATAAAGGACAGTCCGAAGATGCGGAAGCCGGACACGGTCAGTTCCATCAGCTCCGCGTCGTAGCCGACGAACAGCAATGCCAAAGGCTTTGCCAGCGCTTCTGCCGCCGCGACCATCAGCACGCCGCCGAGCAGCAGCAAAAGCAGGCTTTTTCTGAGCAGGTTTTTGAGCTCAACGCCGTTTTTCGCGCCGAAATGGAACCCGATGACGGGGGCGGTGCCGATGGAATAGCCGATGAAGATCGCCGCAAAGATCATGTTGACGTACATCATGACGCCGTACGCCGCAACGCCGTTTTCACCTGCGTATTTCAAAAGCTGCAGATTCATGACGATGCCGACAAGGCTCATCGCCGCGCTGCTGACCAGCTCCGAAACACCGTTGGTCGTCGCCTTCCAGAGCGCACGGCCATCGAAGCGCGTTTTGCCGAGCCGCAGAATGCTGCTGTTTTTGCGGAAGAAATAGATCAGCGGGACGCCGCCGCCCACGAGCTGCCCGAGCGCGGTCGCGATCGCCGCACCGCTCAGTTTCAGCTCCTGCGGGAGCAGCATGACAAGCACCGCGTCGCCGATCATGTTGGCGACGCCGCCGGCGACGATCACCCAGAAGCCGAGATTCGGCTTTTCCGCGGCGACGAAGAAGCTCTGAAACAGCAGCTGCAGAATGAAGAACGGCATTGCGCCGATGACGATCCTGCCGTAGATCACGCAGTTGTCGAGCAGCGTGCCCTCCGCGCCCAGAAGCCTTGCGATCGGACGCAGAAAGACGATGCCGAGGATCGAAAACAGCACGCCGAGGATGAACGACGTGTAGACGAACAGCGAAAAATACCGGTTCGCACGTTCCGGATCGCCCTCGCCGAAGGTTTTCGAGACGAGCGCCGTGCCGCCGGTGCCGAACATGAAGCCGACGGTCGCCACGATCATGATAAACGGCATGATGAGGTTGACCGCCGCAAACGGCTCCTTGCCGGCGAAGTTGGATACAAAATACCCGTCGACCACGCCGTAGATCGAGGTAAAGATCATCATGGCGATGGACGGCAGGGTAAATCGCAGCAGCTTCCGGTAGGTAAAGTGATCGGACAGCTTTATGTTCATGCCTTGCTCTCAAAATACCGTTCCGCAAAGGCGGCGACGGCGGAGGAAAGCGCTTTCATGTCCCAGTCTCCGGTGTTGACGGTGAGGTGGTAGCTTGCGCACTTGCCCCATTCGCTGCCGGTCAGAAACTCGCGCGTTCTGGCGCGCGCCTTGTCGATCTCCTTCATCTTGCGGACGAGCTCGCGGTCGGTGAGCTTTTCGTCTTCCCGCGCGCGGGCGCGGCAGCGGGCGATCTTCGCTTCGCGGTCGGCGCAGACAAAGATGCTGAAGGGTTTGAGGTCCTTAAGGATCGCGTCGGCGTTTCTGCCGATGATGACGCAGTCCTTGCCGAGAGCGGCGATGCCCTCGATGACCTTCTTCTGCTGAATGAGAAGGTCGATCTTCGACGCATTCATGTACGCGACCGAATGCATCGTGCCGCCGAAGGACACGGGGAAGTCCTGCCAGCCGTGATTGTCCAGCGTGGTTTCGACGAAGTTCGGGTCCAGCCCGCTCTTCTGCGCGATCGCGGAGATGATCTCGCTGTCGTAGTAGTCATAGCCCAAAAGGTCGGCGACGCGTTTGCCGAGCTCACGGCCGCCGGAGCCAAACTCGCGGCTTACGGTAATGATTCTCATCTTGATCTCCTTTCCGAGGCGTTCCCATCCGGAACGCCGCACGGATCATATACAAAATATAGTACATTTCTCAGAAAAAGTCAATCGTATCGGCGGATTTCGACGCGGACCGCGGAAAGACTCTTGCAAGCGGCGCACAATTGCGGTACAATACAGACAAGATTTTCGGAGGGGGACGCATTCTATGATCATTGTGGGTATCTGCGGCGCATCGGGTAGCGGCAAGAGCACGCTGGCAAAGAGGATCCAGGACAGCCTTTCGTGCAGCTGCGTCATCATCGGACAGGATTGTTACTACAAGAGCTTTCCGGAGCTGCCGTTCGAGGAGCGCGTGCACATCAACTACGACGAGCCGAACATCTTCGATTACGACGAGATCATCCGCGATCTTGACACGCTCGAAAGTGGCAGACCGATCACCAAGAAGGGCTACGACTACGCGGCGCATCTGCGCGCCGATTCGGACGAGCTCATCTACCCGCCCGAGGTGCTGATCATGGAGGGCATCCATATGTTCTACGATCATCGGCTCCTCGATCGCATGGTGCTGAAGGTCTATATGCACGTCGATACCGACATCTGCCTGCTGCGCCGCATCAAGCGCGACATCAAAAGCCGCGGCAGAACGATCGACAACATCGCCGAGCAGTACGTCGAAACGGTCAAGCCGATGTATGAGAAGTACATCGTCAACTACATCACCGACGCGGACTTTGCGATCATGCGCGGCGGCAAAAACAAGATGGCGATCGACTGCATCTCCGCGTATCTGACCACCAAGGTGCTCGCGGAGCGGTTTGAAAAGGAATCCGGCATGCGGCAGACGGCGCCTGCGGAGACGGAAAACGACGAAGAATAAAAAAGATCCGAACGGGGACGGCGCGCGCCGTCTCCGGTTCTGTTTTGCCGGGGAAAAGCCCCGGCTTTTCCTATATTTGCGGAAAGAACCGAAAATTCGCGGCGATTCGGCAAAATAGGTGTTGACAAAGAGGAGCGGATATGGCATTATAATGCACGAAAAGTTTAGTGTTCGTAAACTTTAAGTTTAGAAAGGATAGACACGATGGAAACGGGCAAACCGGAGATCGGAAGAAAGCTCAGAAGGCTTCGCGTGAAGCTCGGCTTGACGCAGGAGGAGCTTGCGGCGCGCACCGAGCTCACCAAGGGTTTTATTTCGCAGCTGGAAAACGACATCACGTCTCCTTCGATCGCGACGCTGATGGACATTCTGGAAGCGCTCGGGACCGATATCTCCGCGTTCTTCAACGACCGCTCGGACGCGCGCGTGGTATTCACGCCGGACGACACGTTCGAGAAGGAGGACGGCGAGGCGGGCACGCTGATCCGCTGGCTCGTGCCGAACGCGCAGAAAAACGCTTTGGAGCCGATCCTCGTCACGATCCGCCCCGGCGGACAGACGGAGGAGCTCGACCCGCACGAGGGCGAGGAGTTCGGGCATGTTTTGTCAGGCGCGGTCACGCTCGTCGACGGGGACACAAAATACCGCGTTCGTAAGGGCGACAGCTTTTACCTGCATCCGCAGGGCGTACACTATCTGTTCAACAACGGAAAAACACCGGCGAAAGTGCTCTGGATCAGCACACCGCCGTCATTTTAAGGGGGATACATGGAAAGCAAGCATCTGATCGAGCTGATCGACATCAGCAAGGATTACAACGGGGACGTGGCGCTGGATCACGTCAATCTCTATATCAACGACGGCGAATTTTTAACGCTGCTGGGTCCGTCCGGCTGCGGCAAGACGACGCTTCTCCGCTGCATCGCGGGGTTCATTATTCCGTCCTCCGGCATGATCAAAATGAACGGCGTCGACATTGCGAAGGTCCCGCCGCACAAGCGCGAGATCAACACGGTCTTCCAGAAATACGCGCTGTTCCCGCACCTCAACGTGCACGACAACATCGCGTTCGGTCTGAAGATCAAGAAGACGCCGAAGCCCGTCATCGAGGAAAAGGTCGAAAAGATGCTGAAGCTCGTCAATCTCGAAGGCTACGGCAAGCGCTGGATCGATCAGCTTTCCGGCGGACAGCAGCAGCGCGTCGCGATCGCGCGCGCACTGGTCAACGAGCCGAAGGTCCTGCTGCTCGACGAACCGCTCGGCGCGCTGGATCTGAAGCTTCGGCAGGAGATGCAGGTGGAGCTGAAGAGGATGCAGCGGCAGCTCGGCATCACGTTCATCTACGTCACGCACGACCAGGAGGAGGCGCTGACGATGTCCGACACGATCGTCGTCATGAAGGACGGCGTCATCCAGCAGATCGGCAAGCCTACCGACATCTACAACGAGCCGAAGAACCCGTTCGTCGCCGACTTCATCGGCGAGAGCAACATCGTTCCGGGCCTTATGCTCGAGGACTACAAGGTGCGCATGAACGGCGTGGTCTACCGCTGCGTGGACGCCGGCTTCGGCAAGAACGTCGAGGTCGACGCGGTCGTGCGTCCGGAGGATATCGACATCGTTCCGCCCGAACGGTCAAAGGTCTCCGGCACGGTCGCCTCGGTCGTGTTCATGGGCGTACACTATGAGATCTGCGTGGATTGCGGCGGCTACGAATGGATCGTCCACACCACGGACTTCGCGCCGGTCGGCAGCCGCGTCGGCATCCAGATCCTGCCGGACGCGATCCACATCATGAAGAAAACGCGCGCGAACAACATCTTCGACGCGGAGACATGGCCGAGCGAGAACGCGATCTACATCGACGACGTGGCGTTCCCGTGCGAAGGGCTGGAGGACTACGAGAACAAAGAGATCGCCATCGTCCGCATCGCGCCCGAAAACGTGCGGCTCGTCGCCCCGCAGGACGCGAAGCTTACCGGCACGATCAAGGCGTGCATGTTCCTCGGCACGCACTATGAGGTCACGGTCTCCTGCGAGGAGAATGACTGGATCGCGCACTCCGACGACTTTATGGAGGACGGCGAGGAGGTCGGTATCTTAGTCGATCCCGACAAGATGGAGCTCACCAAAAAGGACGACGAAGCGGACGAAGAAACCGAAAAGACCGAAGCTGTTACGCGCGAAGAGTAAGAGGGCAGGGGCATGAAGCGAAAATACTTTGCTTATCCGTATATCGTATGGATGATCCTGTTCATCGTCGTGCCGATGGTGTTCATCTTCTACTATGCGTTCAACGTGGACGGCACCTGGACGTTCAGAAAATGCTGGGAGACGCTTTCGGACGGACAGAAATGGCGCGTGCTGCTTCTGAGCGTGGAGATCGCGTTCGGCACAACGGCGATCTGCCTGCTGCTCGGATATCCGATCGCATACATCCTGTCGAATATGAAGAAATCCGTCGCCGGATTCATATCGGTCCTGTTCTTTGTGCCGATGTGGATGAACTTCGTGCTGCGCACCTACGCGTGGCGCGCGATCCTCGAATACGCGCTGCCGAACATCCTCGGCAGCAAGACGACGCTGACCGGAACGGCAGGCGCGGTGCTGATGGTGCTGGTATATGACTTTCTGCCGTTCATGGTGATGCCGCTGTACAATACGCTTTCAAAGCTTGACAAGAGCCTTCTGGAGGCGTCGCGCGATCTCGGTGCGGACGGCAAGACGACGTTCTTCCGTGTGGTGCTGCCGCTGTCGGTGCCGGGCATCGTCTCCGGGATCACGATGGTGTTCGTACCCGCGATCACCGCGTTCACGGTTCCGGCGCTGATCGGCAACGGCAACTACAACCTTTACGGCAACGAGATCGAGCAGGCGTTCAAGGTGCTTGCCGGCAAGGGGGATTACTCGATCGGTTCCACGCTGTCGATCATCCTTCTCATATGTGTGCTGATCAGCACGGCGATCATGAATCACTTCGATAAAGATAAGGAAGGAGGGAGCATCCTGTGAAGAAGTTCGGTCGTTCCCTCAAATACGTCTATCTCGGCGTCATGCTGTTGTTCCTGTATCTGCCGATCATCTACCTGATCGTATTCTCGTTCAACGATTTTGCGGCGGGGTCGGGTCGAAGGATCTCCTATTCCAACCTCGGACGGTGGAACGGATGCACGCTCGCAAACTACGGCACGGTGTTCTCCGGCGACGCCGGAAGCTCGCTCCTTCTGACGCTTGAGATCGCGTTTGCGTCGAGCATCATTGCAACGGTGATCGGCACGGCGGCTGCAATCGGCATCAATTCGATGCGAAAGCGTACCCGCAATATCGTGGTCAATGTGTCACAGCTGCCGATGGTCAACCCGGACCTCGTTACCGGCATCACGTTCATGATGCTGTTTGCGTTCGTGAACGGCGTGCTCGGAAAGCTCGGGCGGTTCCAGATCGGCGACTTTGCAAAGCTTCTGATCGCGCACATCTCGTTCAGCATTCCGTATGTGATCTTCTCGGTGCTGCCGCGGCTCAAGCAAAGCTCCGACCTGCTCTATGAAGCGGCGCTGGACCTCGGCTGCTCGCCGATCCAGGCGCTGTGGAAGGCAGTCATCCCGGACATCATGCCGGGGATCAGCTCCGGCTTTATCATGGCGCTCACGATGTCGCTGGACGACTTCGTGGTCAGCTACTTTGTGGCGGACCGCATTCAGCCGCTGTCGGTGTTCATCTACTCCAACACGGCGCACGGGTCCAAGGGCGTCAATCCGGCGCTCGCAACGATCATCTTTATACCGCTCGTGGCAATGCTTCTGATCGTCAATCTCAGAAGGCTGGCAAAAGAGCGTGAATATGAGATCCAGAACAAGAAAGTCAAGATGAAGAAATAACAACGTGAAAGGGGAAACCAAATGAAAAAGATCCTGAGCCTTGTCTTTGCCATGCTTCTGCTGACGGCGTTTGCCGCCTGCAAATCGACCGTCGAAGTGGACGAAAACACCTTCGCGGACGGCGATCAGTACGAGCACATCGGCGGCGAGCTGAACGTCCTGAACTGGGGCGAGTACATCGACGAAGAGCTGATCGCGCTGTTCGAACAGGAGACCGGCGTGAAGGTCAACTATATCGAGATGACCAGCAACGAGGAAATGCTGATCAAGCTGCGTTCCTCGGACAGCCCGTACGACCTGTGCTTCCCGTCGGATTACATCATCGAGCAGATGATCCGCGAGGATATGCTGCAGCCGCTGGATTACAGTAAGATCCCGAACGCAAAGAACATCGATCCCAAGATGATCGAGATCACCAATGTGTTCGATCCGGGCAACAAGTATTCTCTGCCGTATATGTGGGGCACGGTCGGCATTCTCTATAATACCGATATGGTCGACGAGCCGGTGGATAGCTGGGGCATCCTCTGGGACGAGAAGTATGCCGGTCAGGTCTATATGTATGACAGTCTGCGCGACAGCATCGGCATCACGCTGAAGTATCTCGGCTACGATCTCAACACGAGAAACGCGGACGAGGTCGCCGCGGCGCGCGACAAGCTGATCGCACAGGCGTCGATCCGCAAGGGCTGGGGCACCGACGACCTCCGTTCCACGATGGAGAACGGCAAGGCGGCGATGTGCGTGATCTACTCGGGCGATGCGTTCTGCAGCATGGACGGACATGACAACCTCGCA
>JAEESS010000061.1 GCA_016286445.1 Bacillota bacterium | reverse complement strand
TCGAATTTGAAACGCCCGCACCCACCAAGATCACGGTGAAGGGCATCGACAAGCAGAAGGTCGGCCAGATCGCAGCAGACATTCGCAAGACGCGTGAGCCGGAACCCTACAAGGGCAAGGGCATCCGCTATGAAGGTGAATTTGTCCGCCGCAAGGAAGGCAAGACCGGCAAGTAAGGTAGAAAGGAGTAACATAGAATGTTTTCTAAGATCGATAAGAATTCTGTTCGTAAGGCGCGTCATCACCGTCAGCGCAGAAATCTGAACGGAACGTGCGAGCGTCCGCGTCTCAACGTCTATCGCAGCACGAACCACATCTATGCGCAGATCATCAATGACGTCGACGGTAACACTCTGGTTGCTGCTTCTACTCTGGATGCAGAGATCAAAGGTCAGCTCGAAGGCAAGGACAAGAAGGAAGCTGCGAAGCTCGTCGGAAAGCTCGTCGGAGAGCGCGCGCTCGAAAAGGGCGTGAAAAAGGTCGTTTTCGACCGCGGCGGTTACCTGTACACCGGTCGCGTAGCGGCTCTGGCCGAGGGCGCGAGAGAAGCCGGACTGGACTTCTGAGGAGGAAACGAAATGAGAAACGACAGAGAAAGAAAGTTCGAGAAGGAAGTTCCCGAATTTAAGGAAAGACTCGTAGCGATCAACCGTGTTGCAAAGGTCGTCAAGGGCGGTAAGAATTTCCGCTTCACCGCGCTCATGGTCGTCGGCAACGAGAACGGCAAGGTCGGCGTCGGTCTCGGCAAGGCAGTCGAGATTCCCGAAGCGGTCCGCAAGGGCATCGAGGATGCAAAGCGCCACATGATCGAAGTTCCGGTCGTCGGCACGACGATCCCGCATCAGGTGGAAGGCAAGTACGGCAAGGGCCACGTCCGTCTGCTCCCCGCTGAAGAAGGTACCGGCGTTATTGCGGGCGGTCCCGCCCGTGCGGTCCTCGAGGCGGCAGGCATCCGCGACATCCGCACCAAGTCCTACGGCTCCAACAACCCGTCGAACTGCGTGAAAGCCACGCTCAACGGACTTGCTCAGCTCCGCACCGCAGAACAGATCGCTGCACTCCGCGGCAAGACCGTGGACGAGATCCTGAACTGAGGAGGACAAGGCAATGTTGAAAGTCACTTTGGTCAAGAGCCCGATTTCCAGCCTGCGCGATCAGCAGGACACGGTCAAGGCGCTCGGTCTCAAGAAGGTCAATCAGACCGTCGTGAAGCCGGACAACGCCTGCATCCGCGGACAGATCTTCAAGGTCAAGCACCTTGTTAAGGTCGAAGAAGTCGAAGAAGCATAAGAGGAGGGTCAACGTATGAAGATCCATGAATTGAGACCGGCAGAAGGTGCGAAGCACAGCCCCAAGCGTTTGGGTCGCGGCACGGGTTCCGGTATCGGCAAGACCTCCGCAAAGGGCAACAAGGGTCAGAAGGCCCGCAGCGGCGCAAAGAAGAACGGATTTGAAGGCGGTCAGATGCCTCTGGCACGCCGTCTCCCGAAGCGCGGCTTCTACAACCACTTTGCGAAGGAATATACCATCATCAACATTTCCGACCTGAATGGGTTGGAGAACGGCACCGAGGTTACCGGCGAGCTTTTGAAAGAGCTCGGCATCATCGGCAAGCTCGAAAAGGACGGCCTGAAGGTTCTGGGCAACGGCGAGCTCACCAAGCAGCTCACCGTCAAGGCTGCAAAGTTCTCGAAATCCGCGGAGGAAGCCATTCGGAACGCAGGCGGAAATGTTGAGGTGATCTGATGTTCAGCACATTCATCAACGCGTTCAAGATCAAAGACCTCCGGAAGAAGATCCTCTTTACGATGCTTCTGATCGTGGTCTACCGTCTTGGCAGCGCCATCCCGATTCCGGGCGTCAACCTCGTCGGCTGGCAGAAGGCAACCGAGCAGCTGACGGCAATGTCCGACTTCATGAGCCTCATGTCGGGTTCTGCGTTCTCGCAGTTCACGATCTTTGCAATGGGTATCTCGCCTTACATCACGGCGTCCATTATCCTGCAGCTTCTCACGATCGCCATTCCCGCTCTCGAACGGATGAGCAAGGAAGAGGACGGTCGTCAGAAGATCGAGCGCATCACCCGCTATGCGGGCGTTGGACTCGCGGTCGTACAGTCGATCGGCATCGTCATGTCCTACAATGCGGTTCTCACCGGCGGTGATTACATCGTTTCGAGAGCCGGCGGACTGTTCGTTCTGCGTCTCGCGATCATCGCGATCTGCGCAGCGGCAGGTACCGCGTTCCTGATGTGGCTCGGCGAGCGCATCACGGAAAAGGGCATCGGCAACGGTATCTCCATGCTAATCTTCGCTTCGATCGTATCCCGCGTCCCCGATTTCATCAAGGAACGCATCAACGCGATCGCGGCGAATCCCGGCAGCGTCTGGACCTGGGTGATCCTCGTACTGACCATCGCTGTGGTCCTTGCACTGATCGCATTCGTCGTCTATATCGACAAGGCGGTCCGCAAGATCCCGGTGCAGTATGCAAAGCGTGTCGTCGGCAGAAAGATGTACGGCGGTCAGAACACGCACCTGCCGATGAAGGCAAATGCGAACGGCGTTCTGCCCCTGATCTTCGCCATGACGATCATGCAGTTCCCCGAGATGATCATGCAGTTCTTCCGTCGCGGCAGCGGCTTCATGAACTTCTGGTATCGCTGGATGGTTTCCGCGCCCAAAGTATGGGACGGCACGGCGTATCAGGCGACCAGCGTGCTGAGCGACGCAAGAGTCGCGTACAGCGGAATCCAGTATGCACCGTTTGTGTACTATCTGGTATACTTCCTGCTGATCATCGCCTTCGGTTACTTCTACACCTCGATCACGTTCAACCCGGTCGAAATGTCGAAGAACCTGCAGCAAAACGGCGGCTTCATTCCCGGCATCCGTCCGGGCAAGCCGACCGGTGAGTACCTCGGCAAGATCTCGAACCGCCTCACGCTGTTCGGATCGCTGTTCCTCGCGGTCATCGCGATCATCCCGACCATCATTCTGAACATCATGGGCGTTACCAATATGTTCGGTGCGACTTCGGTCCTCATCATGGTCAGCGTCGCGCTTGAAACCACGGAACAGCTCGAATCCCAGATGCTGATGCGTCACTACAAGGGATTCCTGAACTAACCGATATGAAACTGATCTTCTTGGGCCCGCCGGGTGCGGGCAAGGGCACACAGGCAGAGCGCATTGCGGAGCGATTTGAGATCGCACACCTCTCGACCGGCGACATGCTGAGAGCGGAGATCCGCAATGCCACTCCGCTGGGTGCGGCGGCAAAGGCATACATCGACCGCGGCGAGCTTGTTCCGGACAGCGTCATCATCGACATGGTCCGCGAACGGATCACGCGGGACGACTGTAAGAACGGCTTCCTTTTAGACGGTTTTCCGAGGACGGTCGTCCAGGCGGAAGCGCTTGCGGACTTCACCGATATTGACCGTGCGGTCAACATCGACGTCCCGAGCGAGCGTCTCATTGCGCGCATCTCCGGGCGCAGAATGTGCCCCGGCTGCGGCGCGGCGTATCATGTATCCATGTATGCGCTTCCGACCTGCCAAAAGTGCGGCGCGACGCTGTATCAGCGTGACGACGACAAAGAGGAAACGGTCGCAAACCGTCTGAAGGTCTATACGGAAAAAACGGCGCCGCTCATCGCCTATTATGAGGCGGCGGGCAAGCTGGTCACCGTGGACGGCGATCAAGCCGTCGATGCGGTGACGGAGAGCATTTTGAAAGGGCTCGGCGCATGATTACAATCAAGTCTGCGCAGGACATCGAACGGATGAAGGCGGCGGGCAAGGTTGTGGAGGACACCTTAAAGCTCTTGGAAAAGAGCGTGCGGGTCGGCATCACCACAGCGGAGCTCGACCGGATGGCGGAGGAATACATCCGAAGCCAGGGCGCGTATCCGACGTTTCTCAAGTACAACGGGTATCCGAAAGCGATCTGCATCTCGGTCAACGAGGAGGTCGTGCACGGGATCCCGGGGAAACGGAAGCTCAGGGACGGCGACATCGTCAGTTGTGACGTCGGCGCCACCCTGAACGGATTCGTCGGAGACGCGGCAAGGACGTTTCTGATCGGAGACGTCGATCCGGCGACGCAGGATCTCGTTCGCGTCACACGCGAATGCTTCTTTGAAGGACTGAAGTTCTGCCGTGTCGGGTATCGCATTTCGGACATCTCGAAGGCGATCCAAAAGCACGCGGAGTCCCACGGCTACGGGGTCGTCCGCGAGCTGGTCGGGCACGGCGTGGGGCGGGTGCTCCACGAGGACCCGGAGGTCCCGAACTTCTACTCGCCGAGATCGCGGCAGCGTCTCGAAGCGGGCATGACCATTGCGATCGAACCGATGATTAATCTCGGCACGGCAAAGGTCTGGCAGCTCGACGACGGCTGGACGGTGGTCTCGCAGGACGGCAAGCCCTCGGCACACTACGAAAACTCCGTAGCGATCACCGACGGCGATCCGATCCTTCTGACCTGCTCGGAGGCGTCGGTATGACGTACGAACCGCTGAATCCGGGCGAGATCGTACGCTCACGCGCAGGGCGGGACCGCGGACGCGCGTTTGTGATCCTGAAACGGATCGACGAGGACTATGTGCTCCTGGTCGACGGAGGACTCAGAACGTTGGAGCGTCCCAAGAAAAAGAAGCGCAGGCACCTTTCAAAGGCTTCCGAAGCGCGGATGGAGCTGAAGGACAATCTCGTGAATGCGGATTTCCGGAAGTTCCTCTCCGCCGAAGGATTCCAGAACGACCGTAACGAATAAAAGGAGGGATATCGTTGTCCAAACAGGATGTCATTGAAGTGGAAGGCGTCGTGACCGAAGCGTATCCGAACGCAATGTTCGAGGTCAAGCTTCCGAACGACCACAAGATCCTCGCGACCATCTCGGGCAAGCTGCGCATGAACTACATCCGCATCCTTCCCGGCGACAAGGTCACCGTCGAGCTTTCGATGTATGATTTAACCCGCGGCCGCATCACATGGCGCGCAAAGAACTGAGAAGTCAGTAAAAAGATTTATTAAGGAGAAAAGCTATGAAAGTCAGACCGTCTGTGAAACCCATTTGCGAAAAGTGCAAGATCATCAAGCGCAAGGGCCGCGTTATGATCATTTGCGAGAATCCGAAGCACAAGCAGAAGCAGGGCTGATCCCCACAGGGAACAAACTTGCGGGGCGGCTGGCACGAACGTGCAACCCGCAAGCCTATATAGATCACATTTTCTAAATTTTTACGGAGGTAGAAAAACGATATGGCACGTATTGCTGGCGTAGACCTTCCGAGAGATAAGCGAGTCGAGATCGGCTTGACCTACATCTACGGGATCGGTCAAACAACTGCTTCCAAGATCCTCGCAGAGACCGGGATCGACCCCGATACCCGCGTTCGTGATCTGGAAGAGAACGATGTCAACAAAATCAGAGATTATATCGACCACAACCTGAAGGTTGAGGGCGATTTGAGACGTGAAACCTCGATGAACATCAAGCGGCTGGTGGAGATCGGCTGCTATCGCGGGGTCCGTCATCGCAAGGGCCTGCCCGTTCGCGGACAGTCCACGAAGCAGAACGCTCGTACCCGTAAGGGTCCGAAACGTACGCAGGGCGGCAAGAAGAAGTAAGGAGGAGTTCATTCATGGCAGGAAAAGCTAAGGTAAAGAAAGCAGTATCGCGCAAGCGTCGTGAAAAGAAGAACATCGAGCGCGGTGCAGCGCACATTCGCTCCTCTTTCAACAACACGCTGGTGACCATCACCGACACGCAGGGCAACGCGATTTCGTGGTCCAGCGCAGGCTCCCACGGCTTCCGCGGGTCCCGCAAATCCACGCCGTTTGCCGCGCAGGTCGCATCCGAAGCGGCGGCAGTCGCAGCGATGGAGCATGGTCTCAAGACGGTTGAAGTTTATGTAAAGGGCCCCGGCTCCGGCCGTGAGTCCGCGATTCGCGCACTCCAGTCCGCAGGTCTGCAGATCGTCTCCATCAAGGACGTGACGCCGATCCCGCATAACGGCTGCCGTCCGCCGAAGCGCAGAAGAGTGTAAGGGAGGATTCCAAAATGGCAAGATATACAGGTTCTGTTTGCAGACAGTGCCGCAGAGAAGGCACCAAGCTGTTTTTGAAGGGTGACAAGTGCTACACCGAAAAGTGCCCGATGACCCTTCGCCATACCCCTCCGGGAATGCACGGCCAGGGCAGAAAGAAGCAGTCCGAGTACGGTCTGCAGCTGCGTGAAAAGCAGAAGGTCCGCCGCGCATACGGCATCCTCGAATCCCAGTTCCGCAAGTACTATGACATGGCGTCCAACATGAAGGGCGTTACCGGTGAGAACATGCTGTCCCTCATCGAGCGTCGTCTTGACAACGTCGCGTACCGGCTGAACTTCGGTGAATCCCGCCCGATGGCGCGTCAGATGGTCACCCACGGTCACATTTGTGTGAACGGCAAGAAGGTCGACATCGCGTCCTATCAGGTCAAGGTCGGCGACGAGATCACCATCCGTGAGAAGAGCCGCGACATCCCGTTCTTCAAGACCCTTCGCGAGGAAGGCGCAAAGCGCACCATCCCGCAGTGGCTGGAGCTGGATGCGGAGAACCTCAAGGGCCGCGTCGTTGCGCTGCCGAAGCGTGAGGATATCGACCTGACGATCGAAGAGCACAACATCGTCGAGTTCTATTCGAGATAATTGAAGTAAGCGAACCGAAACGACATCACCGAAGGAGGGTATCATACATGATAGAAATGGATAAGCCCAAACTCGAATGCGTGGTCAGCACGGCAAACTACGGCAAGTTCGTCGTTGAGCCGCTGGAGCGCGGATTCGGCACGACCCTGGGCAACTCGATGCGTCGAGTTTTACTTAGCAGTCTTCCCGGTGTTGCTGCATCGTCCATTCGAATTGACGGCGTTCTGCATGAGTTCTCCACGATCGAAGGCGTCAAGGAAGACGTTACCGAGATCATTCTGAACCTCAAGCAGCTCATCTGCAAACTGCATTCCGAGGAACCGAAGAAGGTCATCATCGACGCGATCGGTCCCTGCGAGGTCAAGGCGGGCGACATCCTTCCGGATGCCGAAGTCGAGATCATCAATCCGGATCTGCACATTGCAACGATCGATGCGAACGGTCGTCTCCACATGGAGATCGTGCTGAAGCACGGCAGAGGATACGTTGTATCCGACCGCAACAAGCGCCCCGATATGCCGATTGGCGAGATCGCGATCGACTCCATCTTCACCCCGATCACGAAGGTCAACTTCACGGTTGAAAACACGCGTGTCGGTCAGATCACAGACTTTGATAAGCTGACGCTTGAGCTGTGGACCGACGGCAGCATTCAGCCGGAGGAAGCGGCGTCGCTCGCGGCGAAGATTTTGACCGAGCACCTGCTCCTGTTCATCAATCTGACGGATCATGTGCAGGACGTCGAGATCCTGAAGGAGAAGGACGACAAGAAGAAGGAAAAGATCCTCGAAATGAACATCGAAGATCTGGACCTTTCGGTCCGCTCCTACAACTGCCTCAAGCGCGCGGGCATCAACACCGTCGAGGAGCTGGTGCAGCGTGATGAGGACGAGATGATGAAGGTTCGCAATCTCGGACGGAAATCTCTCGAGGAAGTACAGCAAAAATTGGCGCAGCTGGGTCTTTCCCTGCGCACGAACGAAGATTAAGGAGGAAGCACAATGGCAAACCGTAAATTGGGGAAACCCTCTGATCAGCGTGTTGCATTGCTCAGAAATCAGACCACGGCGCTTCTCTGGAACGGCAAGATCATCACGACCGAAACGCGCGCGAAGGAAATTCGCAGCATCGCCGAAAAGATCATCACCCTCGCAGTGAGCGAGTATCAGAACAGCGAGACCGTCGAGAAGGAGACCTACAACGAGAAGGGTCAGATCGTCAAGGCAGAGAAGCAGCAGGATAAGCCCTCTAAGCTGCATGCCCGCCGTCAGATCATGGCGTATCTCTACGACATTCCGGAACCCAAGAAGGAGAAGGACGGCAAGGTCGAGAGCAAGAGCGATTACAAAGAGCGCACCAAGGACAACCGTCATCCCGTCGTGGAGAAGCTGTTCCGTGAGATCGCGCCGAAGTATGACGCACGCATTAAGGAAGGCAAGAAGGGCGGCTACACCCGCATCACCAAGCTCGGACCGCGCCGCGGCGACGCAGCCGAAATGGTCGTTTTAGAGCTTGTCTGAGCCCAAACACAGCACAAAGCCTGTCGAGTGAATCGACGGGCTTTTTTGTATCTCCTGCGTGACAAGCGTGACAAACGTGACAAGATTGCCGAATGGGGGCATTTACTACTCATCCGTTTCGCTGTTATGTTGCTTGACGGGACGTCGAGGTCGACGCCCCGGAAAGTTAACGCGATCTGCCCATATATCGGACCATAAACAGACTGAAGAGCCCTCGTCGCCCGGCGAAAAAGGAGCCGCCCATCTGCAGCCCCTTACTCATTCTCCCATTGCAGCAGCTCATTCGGATCGGTATCGAGTGCCTTGCAAATATACGTCAGCTCTATATCCGTTACAAACCGCTTTCCGCATTCGATCCGCTGGATCGCATTCTTATCGACGTCAAGTCCGAGCAGCTGCAGCCGATCGGCAAATTTCTTCTGCGACAGCTTTAATCCCTTTCGTTTCTCGGCAAGCCGTTCGCCGATCAGATTGTTCATCCCGGAGCCCGATTTGTTGATAAACATGCAGATAATCCTCCAGATAATGACATTTACTGCTTGTCATTTTCTTTATCTTATGGTATGCTGTACACGATAATGACATGCACAGAATGTTAAAACATTAAAGGGAGGGCTTTTTATGTTAAAAAGAACGATTGCTTTTGTCCTGCTGGCATTGTTTATACTTGTGCCCGCGGTATCTATTGCGGATCATGCAGAGGATATAACGGGAAATGTAAGCGGATTACCGTTATCGGAATCGGTATCGAGGGATTATACGCTGTCGATGCCGCAAATGGTCAGCGTTAAAAACGCAGTAGGCGGCATTGATATTAAGTGGAAAGCAGTACCGGGAGCAGAAAAATACCGCGTGCTTCGTAAGCTTGACGATGGCAGATGGTGCACGCTATTGGATACCGAATCGACTGAATGCAAGGATAAGTGGGCGAAATCCGGAAACACATATTCCTATTCCGTGCGTTGTATTTCAAGTGACGGGACAACATTCATGAGTGATTATGATCCTGTCGGCAAACAGGTGTTTTATCTCGCCTCTCCGAAGCTGAAAGAGGCAACCTGGGGCAACGGTAGCATTGTCTTTTCATGGGAAGCCGTTACCGGCGCGGAGAATTACCGTGTATATCGGAAAACCGGCAAAGGGTCATGGACAGCGATCGGGGACATAACAGCGATAGAATATGAAGACGTAACCATCGTTCCCGGGACACAGTACGCTTATACCGTCAAATGTATTTCTGCAGATGGAAGAACAGCTATCAGCGCATGCGATTCTACCGGGAAATCACTGATCTATGCCGATAAGCCAACGATAAAAAGCGTCAAGAACCTGATTGCGGGCGTGAGCATTTCATGGAACGCCGTATCCGGCGCCGAAAAGTACCGTGTACTTCGCAAAACCGGAAACGGCAGATGGTGCACGCTTCTGGACACGACCGAGTTGTCCTGTGTAGATAAATGGGCGAAATCCGGCGTCGACTATTCCTATACCGTCAGATGCATCACAGCGGACGGAACACAGTTTACAAGCGCTTTTGACAGCGTCGGCAAGCAGATAACGCGTATCGCCGCTCCAAAGATCAAATCAATTACAAACGTTGTTGGCGGGGTTACTATTGCGTGGGATGCGGTCCCGGGCGTATCTCAGTATCGTGTATTGCGAAAGACGGAAAACGGGACATGGGGCACATTGTTGACAACATCCGAAACAAGCTGCAAGGATAAGTGGGCAAAATCGGGTACGAAGTATATCTATACCGTTAGAGGACTTGCTGAGGATGGGACTACTTTTATCGGCTCCTATTATGAAGCGGGGAAAACTATTACTTACGTCGCAGCACCGACAATCTCTACGTTGGACTATGCTCCGGGAGGCGTCTCTGTTACATGGAAAGCTGTTACAGGAGCAGCAAAGTACCGCGTATTCCGTAAAACGGCGTCGGGCAGCTGGACCAAGCTCGGCGATACAAAAAATGCGTTCTATGTTGATAGAACAGGAAGCGAGGGAACAAAGTATTTTTACACCGTTCGCTGCCTTGATGCAAACGGAACAAGCATCAGCGGATGCAATTCTACAGGGAAATCCATTGTTTGGAAAAATCTCTCTCTGTTTGCAAACACAGAAAGCGTTCAACTAATGAAAGGTGATTCATATGTACCCGTTACCATCACGTTTACACAAAGCGGATCGTTGACCGCAAAAGTTGAGGATTCCGGCATAGCTTCCTATGTTTGGGGAAACTGGGAGGGAGACACAATCACGCTGAGAATCTACCCTCAAAAATGCGGCACAACAAATATCATTATCAGCAATACGTATGACAGTCAAAAATTGAAGATCAAAGTCGAGGTATTGCCTGATATAGATATCAATGTACAGCACTGGGGAAGGCTGAACGAGATACATTATTCTTATGACGGTTCCATAAATAACAGCCAGGGAATCGATCTGAACAACTGTGAATTTACATTTGATGAGAGATACGATGGTACATATTGGGTAAAAATGACATATGACGGATATAAGGCTTATGATGACAGCAATTATTATTCAAGACCGTTCCATATGTTCTATAAGATTTACAATAGTAATGGCACCGTAGTAGATTCCGGAGTAATTACGACCGATTCGATTTCTGTTGGGGATCATTTTGTTGGGACCTATACCATTGGTTCTCTGGCGCCAGGTTACTATCGTATGGTGATTGAAGGAAAGACTTATTGATTGATAGAAACAACCAAATTAATCAGACGAAAAAAAAGAAGGAGCCGCAAAAAACGGCTCCTTTGATGAATTGCGGTAAAGCCGCATGAATTATGCTTCGCGGGCGGATTGTCCCGGCATGAATCGCGGAGGGCCGCCATGAAAAATCACGCGATCTTCGGCACGAGCATCAGCGCAAGACCGAAGAGGATCAGAAGCGAGGTCACGTCGACGATCGTGGTGATGAACGGTCCCGCCATGACCGCCGGGTCGAAGCCGATCTTCTTGGCGAGGATCGGCAGCGAGCACCCGATGAATTTCGCAAGGAACACGGTGCAGCAGAGCGCGATCGAAACGGTCACGGCGATCAGCAGATACGGCGTGAACTGGTTGTTGAAGCTGTTGTGATAGGTGATCGCGTACATCATCATCATCTTGCCGAAGTTGACGACGGCGAGCGTCGCGCCGGCAAGCAGCGAGATGCGCCACTCCTTGAAGATGACACGGGGCAGGTCCTTGAACTCGATCTCACCGAGGGAAATGCCGCGGATGACCGTAACGGACGCCTGATTGCCCGCGTTGCCGCCGGTGTCCATCAGCATCGGGATGCACGCAAGCAGCATCGCGCTGATGAAGGACTGGAACTGCACGCTCATCAGATTGCTGAAGTGGTTGATGACGAGCTCGGTGAAGATCGCAGCGACCATCAAAATGCACAGCCACGGGATGCGGTGGATGTACAGCGAGAACACGCCGGTCTTGAGGTACGGCTTGTCGGACGGCGTGATAGCAGCCATCTTTTCGATATCTTCCGTCGCCTCTTCCTGCAGGACGTCGATCGCGTCGTCGACCGTGACGATACCGACGAGGCGGTTCTCGCCGTCCACGACCGGCAGCGCGATGAGGTCGTATTTTGAAAGCGTCTGCGCCACCGTCTCCTGATCGTCCAGCGTCTTGCAGGAGATCACGTTCGTTTCCGCCAGATCGCCGATCAGCATGTCCGGCTGACTGAGAATGAGGCGCCGGATCGTGACGAAGCCGTAGAGGGTCCGGTCCGCGCGCGTGACGTAGCAGATGTTGATCGTTTCCTTGTCGATGCCGGTGCGGCGGATCGTTTTGATCGCGTCCTCCACGGTGAAGTTCGGGCGCAGCTCGACGTATTCCGTCGTCATGATGCTGCCCGCCGAGTCGTCCGGGTACTTCAGAAGCTCGTTGATGAGCTTGCGCGTGTCGGGATCCGCCTGCGCAAGGATCCTTTTCACGACGTTTGCCGGCATCTCTTCAACGATGTCGACGGCGTCGTCGATGTACAGCTCGTCGATGACCTCCTTGAGCTCGGAATCCGAGAAGCCTTTGATGAGAAGCTCCTGGGAATCGCTCTCCATCTCGACAAAGGTATCCGCCGCCAGCTCCTTCGGGAGCAGGCGGAACAGCCGCGGCAGCATTTCGGGCTCCAGGTCCTCAAACAGCGCGGCAATATCCGCTGCGTTCATCGTAACGAGAATGTCGCGCAGCGTTCCGTATTTTTTCGATTCGATCAGCGATGTGATCGCGGTGGCTAAATTTGCCATATCAGTCTTCCTCCTTTCAATTGATTGGAGCAAGACCCGCGTTTACGGGATCGGCAGGGTCGGCCGCCATAAGGGCACGTCCGAAGCGTTTCCGCATATCAGCGGGCTTGCGGAGCCGGTACTGCTACTGCCTGCATCCATGACAGCCACCTCCTTTGCCAATGAAAAATGAAGGAATGAAGGTAATGAAGGAATGGGATCCTTTTCCGTTCATCCTTAACAAAACAATTGTATTCCGTTCGGTTGGTGTTGTCAACGAGAAAATGCTCGCCGCGGACGTTTTTTTCCTGCACTTGCATTTTCGGACGGCGTGTGGTATCATGTGCGGACGCAAAGGAGGCGGGGAAATGGAATCGATCGCAAAGCTTTGGTGGCTTTTCGCGGCGCTCGGGGCGATGAACCTGATCACGTTCGCGGTATACGCGTATGACAAGCACATCGCGCAATCAAGAAAGGGCAAGCGCCGCGTGCCGGAGCGCACACTGCTTCTGCTGTCGTTTCTCGGCGGCTGCATCGGCGCAGCGCTCGGCATGGTCCTTTGCCGTCACAAGACGAAGCACGCGAAGTTTCTGATCCTCGTACCGCTGTCGGTCATTCTTTGGGCATGTGCGCTCGGTGCGCTGATCGCGCATCTTTTGGGAGCGTTCTGACGGACCGAACATTCGCGGAAGATTTTTAGTTCTGTTACATTTCCGACGCATTTATCCTGTATAATGAGACAGCCCGATGAAAACGGAACACCGTTTTGCAGGGCAAAAGGAGGAACACAGATGAAAAAGAGAATCGGCGCACTGTTCGCCGTATTGCTATGCATCCTGCTGCCGCTTTCCGCGCTTGCGGAGGGCGACGGAGAAACGGAGACGGCGGCGCCTGCCGTTACGGCAGAACCGACGGCAGAGCCCTCGGACGCGGTCGATATCACGCCTGTGGGCGACAGCGACGCATATAAGTCCATGCTGATGGATTCGTTCGATCAAACGCTGCTCGGCAAGGATCAAAGCCTCAGAAGGCAGCTTCTGAACATCCTTCGCAGCGAGGAGATCACGGTCACGGCGGACAGCTACCGCAACATCGTGCGCTATGTGAACGACACGGTTGCAAAGCAGAAGCTTTCGGAAGGCGCATCGCTGGAACACTATACCGACGCGGACTTCGAGATCGCGGCGGAGCTGATCGAAAAGATTGCAAACGAGCTCGGACTGCAGTATTCGATCGATCCGAGCAACGATTCCCAGAACGAATACGCGCGTGTGATCACGATCAAAAAGAACGGAAAACTGCTGGGACGCATCAACAGCGACGCCAAAACCGACGTCGGCGATGCGCCGGCTTTGGGCTGGATCATCGGCGGCGGGATTCTGATCGGCGCCGCGGCGATCTTCGGGATCGTTCTTCTGGTCATCACGGAACGCAAGAAGAAGGCGGCATAAACGATGGCAGTACGCGAAAGAGACAGTTCCCCGACCGGACGGGGCTTCCTTATGGTCATTCCGTTCCTGCTGTTCTTTGCGGGCGTGTTCTGTCTCGGCATGTACTTCTTTCAGTCGGTGGTCGAGGAGACGGCTTTCTTCGGACTGCTTGTCGGCAGCACCACGCAGACGGAGATCACGGACGAGGACACGGGCTTTGTGCCGGGCGAGCGTCCGAACGCGCTTTTGAAGATCCCCGCGATCCGCTACGGAAAGCAGTTTGCGCGGCTGAATGTTTCCTGGCAGAACGGCGGCTGGAGCATCCGGAACGTCCCGGTTTGGTTCGGCTCGGATAAGAAGATCCTGAAGAAGGGCGCGGGCATGTCGTTCGGCTCGGCGTTCCCGGGCGAACGCGGCTGTACGATCCTTTCGGCGCACGTCACGCGTGATTTTGCCGAGCTGGAGGATACGCCGGTCGGCGCGATTGTGACTTTGGAGACGAGCTACGGACCCTATGCATACCGCGTGGAGGAGAAGAGGACCGCAGACGGTACGGACCGCTGGTACATGGATGCGGGGCAGGACGCCGATCTTGTGCTGTACACCTGCTATCCGCGCGACAACAACGGCAAGCGCCGCACCGAGCGCTGTGTGCTGCTGTGCACGCTGATCGACGGAACGGAGGTGCCGCAATGAAGCTGTTCAGATTCATCGGAACGGCGATCGTCCTTGCCGTCCTGTGCGCGGCGATCGTACTGACACTGACTGCCGGCACGCTGCGCTTTATCGCGCTGAACCCGGCGTACTTCAAGACGTTTCTGCCGACAAAGAGCTACTGCACCGAGATGCGGGAAAACCTTTCGGACGATCTCGACCACGTCGCGCTGCTGTACGGGCTGAAGGAAGGCTCGTTTTCTGCGGTCGTGACGGACGAGTCGATCGTATGGTACACAAACACGCTGATCGACGCACTGTACGCCGAGGACGCCAAAGCGCCGCTCGATCTTCCGGCGTATCCCGCCGACGGGTTCAAGAGCTATCTGCGCGCAAACACGGCGTTTGCCCCGGAGGGGATCGACGACTGCGCCCAGGACGCGGCGCGGGCGGTGACGGAGGATCTTTCGGCGATCAATACGAAGCTCGTGATCGAGCCGTTTCTGAAGCTCCGCAACCACACGTTCTCGCGGGCGTCGCTCGTGCTGTTCGGCGCAGGCGCGCTGCTTGCGGTCGTGATGCTGATCTTCCTTACGATGCTGTATTACGGCAAGGCGAAGCGGACCGGCGCGGTGCTGCGGACCGGCGGCTGCTTCATGGGCGTGACGCTCGTGTTCGTGCCGGTCATGCAGTTTTTGCTGTTCGGCTATGTGGAACGGCTGAACATCACCGCAAGCGCGTTCCGCACCATTCTCACCGGATACCTTCATACGCTTCTCTACGGCTGGTTCGTCATCCTGCTCGTTATGGAGCTTCTGACGTTTCTGCTGCTTCTGATCGCGATCTCCCGCGCAGCGCACGGCAAGAAGAAAAAAGCGAGATGAGCGGCAAAAGCCTCAGCGGATCAACAGCGTCCGGCACAGAAGCAAATGCCGGCGGACATGAAAAAATCCGGCAAAATCAAGAAATAATGCTTGACAAAAGCGGAAAGCGTCATTATAATATTTGTGTTTTCAAGCAGAGCGCCCGCTCTCACCTGCCGGCAATCGCGCCGCGTCACGGTTTATAGATCGCAAGAACTATCGATGGTGGGTGCATCTGCGCCCACTATTTTTGTTTGGAGGTGTTTTTTCATCGCTACGCAGGACATGCAGATCAACGAAGAGATCCGCGACCCCGAAGTGCGGCTGATCGACGAAAACGGACAGCAGCTCGGTATTATGG
>JAEESS010000060.1 GCA_016286445.1 Bacillota bacterium | reverse complement strand
TATGCGGGGCGCGCGATCCTCGAGTACGCGCTGCCGAGCATCCTCGGGAGCAACACAACGCTGACCGGAACGGCGGGCGCCGTGCTGATGGTGCTGGTCTATGACTTCCTGCCGTTCATGGTGATGCCGCTCTATAATACGCTTTCGAAGCTTGACAAGAGTCTTTTGGAGGCGTCGCGCGATCTCGGCGCGGACGGCGTGAAAACCTTCTTCCGCGTCGTGCTGCCGCTTTCGGTGCCGGGCATCGTTTCGGGCATCACGATGGTGTTCGTTCCGGCGATCACGGCGTTCACGGTCCCTGCGCTGATCGGCAACGGGAACTACAATCTCTACGGCAACGAGATCGAGCAGGCGTTCAAGGTGCTTGCGGGCAAGGGCGACTACTCGATCGGATCCACGCTGTCGATCATCCTTTTGATCTGCGTGCTGATCAGCACGGCGATCATGAACCACTTCGACAACGATAAGGAAGGAGGGAGCATCCTGTGAAGAAATTCGGCCGTTCCCTCAAATACGTCTATCTCGGCGTCATGCTGCTGTTCCTGTATCTGCCGATCATCTACCTGATCGTGTTCTCGTTCAACGATTTTGCGGTCGGTTCGGGGCGGCGGATCTCGTATTCCAACCTCGGAAAGTGGAACGGGTGCACGCTCGCAAACTACGGCACGGTGTTTTCCGGAGACGCCGGAAGCTCACTGCTGCTGACGCTCGAGATCGCGTTTGCGTCGAGCATCATTGCGACGATCATCGGCACGGCGGCGGCGATCGGCATCAATTCGATGCGCAAGCGCCCGCGCAATATCGTGGTCAACGTGTCGCAGCTGCCGATGGTCAACCCGGACCTGGTCACGGGCATCACGTTTATGATGCTGTTCGCGTTTGTTAACGGCGTGCTCGGCAAGCTCGGGAAGTTCCAGATCGGCGACTTTGCAAAGCTTCTGATCGCGCACATCTCGTTCAGCATTCCGTACGTGATCTTCTCGGTGCTGCCGAGACTCAAGCAAAGCTCCGACTTGCTCTATGAAGCGGCGCTGGACCTCGGCTGCTCGCCGATCCAGGCGCTTTTGAAGGCGGTCATCCCGGACATCATGCCGGGCATTTCCTCCGGCTTTATCATGGCGCTTACCATGTCGCTGGACGACTTCGTGGTCAGCTACTTCGTGGCGGACCGCATTCAGCCGCTGTCGGTGTATATCTATTCCAACACGGCGCACGGCGCAAAGGGCGTCAACCCGGCGCTGGCAACGATCATCTTTATCCCGCTTGTGGCAATGCTTCTGATCGTCAATCTGAGAAGGCTTGCCAAGGAGCGCGAATATGAGATCCAGAACAAGAAAGTCAAAATGAAGAAATAACAAACGTGAAAGGGGAAACCAAATGAAAAAAATCCTGAGCATTGTCCTTGCATTGATCCTGCTGTCGGCGTTTGCCGCCTGCAAATCGAACGTAGAGGTGAACGAAGATACCTTTGCGGACGGCGATCAGTACGAATACATCGGCGGCGAGCTGAACGTGCTGAACTGGGGCGAATACATTGACGAAGAGCTGATCGCACTGTTTGAACAGGAGACCGGCGTCAAGGTCAACTATATCGAGATGACCAGCAACGAGGAAATGCTGATCAAGCTGCGCTCCTCGGACAGCCCGTACGATCTGTGCTTCCCGTCGGATTACATCATCGAACAGATGATCCGCGAGGATATGCTGCAGCCTTTGGATTACAGTAAGATCCCGAACGCGAAGAACATCGACCCCAAGATGATCGAGATCACCAATGTGTTCGATCCGGGCAACAAGTATTCCCTGCCGTATATGTGGGGCACGGTCGGCATTCTGTATAACACGACGATGGTCGACGAGCCGGTGGACAGCTGGGGCATTCTCTGGAACGAGAAGTATGCCGGACAGGTCTGGATGTACGACAGTCTGCGCGACAGCATCGGCATCACGCTGAAATACCTCGGCTACGACCTCAACACGAGAAATGCGGACGAGGTCGCCGCCGCGCGCGACAAGCTGATCGAACAGGCGCCGATCCGCAAGGGCTGGGGCACCGACGACCTCCGCGCCACAATGGAGAACGGCAAGGCGGCGATGTGCGTGATCTATTCGGGCGACGCATACTGCGGTATGGACGCCAACGAGGATCTTGCATACGCGGTTCCGATGGAGGGCAGCAACGTCTGGTTCGACAACGTGATCATTCCCAAGACCGCAAAGAACGTCGAAGCGGCACATGCGTTCATCAATTTCCTGAACGACGGCAACATTGCGGCGCGCAACACCGAATACATCGGTTACTCGACGCCGAACAAAGCGGCATTGGACATTCTCGGACCGGAATACACCGAGGATGAGACCTATAACCCGCCGCAGGATGTTCTGGATCGCTGCGAGGTCTTCCACGACCTCGGCGACTTCACCGACGTGTTCACCAAGGCGTGGAGCGCGATCAAGTCCGTAAACTGAGGAGGAACGTATGGAACAGCTCAAGAAGACGCTGCGCGAGCTCATGGCGATCGACAGCACGACCGGCTTCTTTGTCGACATGGACGAGTACCTGCTCGCGGAAGCAAAGCGCATGGGCATTCCCGCCGTGCAGCTCAATAAGGGCGGCGTGCGGTTCGATCTCGGCGGCGAGGGCAACCCCGTCACGATCGCTTCGCACGTCGACGCGATCGGGCTCATGGTGAGAAGAATCAATGCGGACGGAACACTGTCCGTCATCAAGGTCGGCGGTGTGCATCCGTATTACGCGCTCGACTGGAACTGCCGCGTGCACGCGAGAAACGGTAAGGTCTATACCGGCACGGTGCGCAGAAAGAACCCGAGCGTCCACCTGATGAGCCAGTCCGAAAAGGACACGCCGATGGATCTCGACACGAACCTCGTGCTTTTGCTGGACGAGGACGTGTATTCCCGCGCGGACGTCGAGAAGCTCGGCATCACCTGCGGCGATCAGGTCGCGATCGAAACGCGCTATCAGGAGACCGAAACCGGCTTCATCAAGAGCCGCTACCTCGACGATAAGGCAAGCGCGGCGACGCTGCTCGCTTTGGCGCAGCGCGTTGCGGACGGCAGAGTCAGGCTCAATCGCAAGGTCAGCCTGCTGTTCACCGAATACGAGGAGATCGGGCACGGCGGCGCCTGCGGCATTCCCGCCGACACCAAAGACCTCATCGCGGTCGACATCGGCTGCATCGGGCTCGATCACGACAGCGACGAGCACAAGGTCACGATCGCCACGAAGGACGCGGCGTTCCCGTATCACACGGTGCTGACCGACGAGCTTGTCAAGCTCTGCGAGAAAAACGGCATTCCGTACGCGCTCGATATGATGGTCCCGAGCTACGGCTCGGACGCGGACGTATCGCTTCGCGCGGGCTATGACGTGCGCCACGCGCTGATCGGACCGGGCGTGCGTGAAACGCACGGCTACGAGCGCACGCACGAGGACGCTTTGAAAGCGACGCTGGCTTTGATCACCGCCGTCGTCGAGGGATAAAAAAGACGAACCGTTCAGAACGCTCCGAAAAAGGAGCGTTCTTTTCATACTTTGGGGACAATTCGGACGAATCTGCATGATAGGATGAATACGGCAAGAAACGGCGCATAACGCAATTTCATTACAAATTCATTACAGTTTCGTGATAGCTTTTTTCGGCAGCGATCCGTTATGATGAAAGCAGAAAGGAAAAGGAGAAGACCTATGAGAAAGCAAGGTTATATCATTCTGCTTGCAGCGCTGCTGCTTTTTGCCGCCTGTCAGCCGACGCCGGACGAGCCGGTGGTTTTGCAGAAGGATCAGGATTTGATGATCCAACAGGGTTCGGCGACGCTGCCGCCGGAAGAAACATATACGCCGCCGGAGGTCCCAAAGCGGTATCGCTTCGATTATCAGGACGGCGCATTGACGATTCATGCCGACGCAGAGATCGTCGTACCTTCTGTACCGATGCCGATCGTGAATGTCCGCGCGCAGGGCATTCCGCAGGAGACGATGTATCGGTTGTTTGCATTTTTGTCAAACGGGGAAAAATTGCTGCTGCCGCATCGGCGAACAAAGTCCGAAATTGAAGAGGCGATCAAGGAATACAGCGAGATGGTGAATCAAACGCCGCCGGAGGGAAGCGACCTCACGCAGGAGGAGTTTGAATACGGGCTGAATTTGGAGCTGGAGTCCTTGAAGGAAGAATACAAAACCGCCCCGGACGTCGATGAGGAACGCATCTGCGACGGAACTTATGAAATCCAAAGGTCGGAATGGAAACCGTCAGAGTACGCGTATCTGGAGGCATACGGCAACAACCGTGATATCGTTGTGAAGTCATCAATAAACGCTGACAGTCAATCGTGGCTTCGATATTACCGACGTCTCAAAGGCTTTGACGCCTATGAGGAAATGCATACTGTCCCGCTGGACGAAACGGTCGTGCTGCCGGATGATTTGGACGCGGTAAGCGCAGCCGAGCAGGTGCAGGACTTCTTAAACACCATCGGTGAACCGTTCGAAATTGCAGCAGTTTACCGGGTGGACGATGCCATGGACGGCAGTACGGACGGGATCGTTCGGGATGCGCAGCACTATGCGCTGCGATTCGATTGCCGCAGACTGGTGAACGGTGTGCCGCTTGCGGTATGCGCATCTGATTCCGGTTATTCGGACGAATCGTACACGACTATGTGGAGACAGGAACGGCTGTGCCTGATCGTCGACGCCGATGGGATTGTCACGGTCAACTGGCTTGATCCGCTGACGATGACTGAAACCGTGTCCGACTCGTCGACTCTTCTGTCGTTTGACAAGATGATGCGAATTGCAGAAAAAATGCTGCCGATCGTGTATTACATTCCAAGTTCGGAACGAGAAAAGACGCAGGAGATCGGCATACGGTCCGTCCGGCTCGAGCTTGTACGCGTGCGGGAACAGAACAATGCAAAGGAACTGAAAGGCATGCTGATTCCCGCATGGGTGTTTTACGGCACAGTACAACTGACCGAACATTATGCATCCGGAGAGGATTTTGTCTATTATACCACCTACGGAATGCGAACCGCATCGCCGTATTATGAAGGTGAGGAAATTGTTCTCTGCATCAACGCGATCGACGGCACGATCATCGACCCGATGCTCGGATATTAAAATTCTGAATAAGGACGCTTTACGGCGTCCTTTTTCTTTTGGACAGACCGAAGGTAAAGACGAAGACGAGCAGCAGACCGAACGCGGAGGAGAGCGTGACCGCAAGCAGATCAAAGGTGTTCCGCAGCATTTCACGACCGCTTGCAAGCGTCGGAACGGCGGCGTCGGGGCAGAACAGCGGCGTGAGCAGGAACACTGCAAGCGCGGCGGGCAGCGCGAACAGGACGCATGTCAGCGCATGGCGGAGGACGGACAGCGGCGCATGCGACGCGCTCTGCAGCAGAACGGACACGCCGCCGAACCGGAGAAGGAAAGCCGCAAGCGCAAGCCGCAGCGGAAGCGAAAGCGGCAGAGCGGAAAGCTGTGAAGCGCCGGAGGTCATCTCAAAGAGCCCCAGCGTCATGGCGCGGACGATCGGCGCGGCGGCGCCGAACAGCCGAAAGACACCGACGGCGTCGAGCAGCGCACCGAGTACGGACGCAAACACGAGACAGCCGCCGATGTTCAGGATCGCCTGCACGCAGTCGGAGATCGATGCGGGCAGATCCCGCGAGAGTGCCGGCGGTTCGGCTTTTTGGACGGCGGACAGCCGGATGCGGGACAGCGGAATGAGCGCGAACAGCGACGTTCCGTATATCCCGCAAAGAAGCGGCAGAGCGGTTTTCACATCGCGGAAGAAGCCTGCGGCGACGACGGAGATCAAAAAGACGGGATTCGGAAGATTGATCAGCGCGGCGGTCGTTTTTGCATCGGAACCGGTCAACGCCCCGCTGCGCAGAAGCTCGCCCGCAAGCTTTGCGCCGACGGGATATCCGCCCAAGAGACCCATCGGGAAGAGCAGAAACGGCACGAGCCTTTTCGGTATCCGCGCGAGGATCCCGCTTTTCATCAGCAAGGACGACGCGATGAGGTACGGCAGCAGCGAAGGCAGGACTCGCGTCCACCACAGCAGCGCCGCATCCGAAGCAGCGGAGCCGGCGGCGTCCGGAAAGGCGATGAGCCCGAACAGAATGAAAAGCGATAACAGAAACGGCATAGCGTCCTCCGAGAGATGCTATGCCGCGTTTGCTTCAAAAATGTCCGACGCCGAGCAGGTCCCGGATCGCGGGGATCGCCTCCGCGGCGGCGGTGCGTCCGATCGAAATGCATTTTGCGGCGTCGTGCGGAACGAGCCGTCCCATAAACGAGACGTCGGGACGGATCAGCACATCCGCGCCGCAGGGCTTCAGCCGGTCGATCGCAGCGCGCATGACGTCCACGGAGCGGAACGCAACGGTGTACGCGTTCGGATGCTTCGGCGCGTACGGCGCGCAGATCGAGAGATCGACGCCGATCACGACGTCCGCGCCGTTTTCCCGGAGGATTTCAGCGGGGATCGATTCGACCGTACCGCCGTCCACATAGGTCGTTCCGCCGGAAGCGACGGGGCGCAGAAGCCCGGGGATCGCGATGCTCGCGCGGACCGCCTCAGACAGGGAACCTTCGTGCAGATAGCGCGTTTCGCCGGTTTTCAAGTCGACCGCCGAGCACCAGAAGGGAACGCACGTTTCGGAAAAGCTGCGGTTGTCGGTGACAAGCGCGCAGAGCTTTTGAAACTTCCTTCCGGAAAAGACGCCCGCGCGGAACGGATTCGGCGGGTCGAGCACGTCGCGCCTTCGGAGCTTCACGGCAAACCGCCCGAGCGCATACAGATCCATTTCGGCGGCGTATGCCGCGCCGACGAACGCGCCGACCGACGCGCCGGAAACGAAATCGATGGGGATCCCGGCTTCCTCCAGCACCTGCAGGATCCCGATGTGCGCGATCCCGCGCATGCCGCCGGAGCCCAGCGCGACGCCGACCGTTTTTCTTTTTCTTTTCCGCTGCATGTTGCACCTACCGCTGTTTTTCGGTTAGTATACGGGCAAAACATTGTTTTATACGGATTTACAAATCGGGAACGGTATGGTATCATATATCATCATAGAAAGGAGATAAGCATCATGATAGGAAAAATCAAAGAGAGTGCCAGAGCCGGACTGAAGCTGCAGTACTGGCCGATCATCGGAAACGAGCTGCTCGCATGGATCCTGATCGGCGGCGTCAGCGGGTTATCACTGCGATTCAATCAGTCGGACCTGAACCGGCTGCGCGAGCAGATTGAGAACAATGAAGTGTTCAGACGACTGATCCCCGTTATCCTGGGCGTCGTCGGTGTGGCGATCGTCATCGGGCTTGTGTACGGATTCCTGGTCGGCAACGTCATCCGCGCGGGAATCGCGAAGATCCGTCTGTCCGCGTACAGACAAAACTCGTTCAGCACCGGAGAGCTGTTCGCCGGATTCAAGCAGTACGGCAGATACGTCGGCACAATGGCGCTCTATACGGTGTTTGTCTCGCTCGGGATGCTCTTCTTTTTCATTCCCGGCATCATCGTCTCCCTGGGACTGTTTGAAGTGCCGTACCTTCTTGCGGACGATCCGTCCCTGTCCGGCATGGAAGCTATCCGCCGCTCCTGGGAGGACATGAAGGGACACAAGGGCGAGCTGTTCGGGCTGATCCTGTCCTTCATCGGTTGGATCCTGCTTTCGATCCTGACCTGCGGCATCCTTGCGGTGTTCTACTCGGGACCGTATATGGCGCTTTCGGAGGCGGGCTTCTATCACGAACTGCACAACAGCGTGACGCCGGAGACCTTTACGGAGGATTCCGTTACGGCATAACCCACAAAAACCAAAAGAACCGATCGCCCGATGCGGCGGTCGGTTCTTTACGTTCCGGTGAACGGTCAATCCGTGAGACGGTCCAAAAGCGCGTCGATCTCCGCGTCGGCCATGCCGATGGAAAGGAGAAACTTCCGCGCGTAAACGGAAAGATCGGCGGTCGTGACGTCGACGGAATCGTCGTTCACGATGTACCGGATCATGGCGACCAGGTTCCGGTCCAGGATCGTGTCGTATTTCGCCTTGTCGCTGCGTTCCGTGATCTGATAATAGTTATCGTAGGTGAGCATGTAGTCGTCGACAAGCTCCCGATAGCTTGCGCCGGCAAGCGCTTCGAGCAGCATGCACATAAATCCCGTTCGGTCCTTGCCCTCGGTGCAGTGAACAAGATACGGTCCTTCCTGCGCGCTCATGGCTCTGAGCCCCTCGCAGATCTTCATCTTGAAATCGTCCGCCTGAAAGTTCATGCTCATCGAAAGCAGAATGACGTGACCGCCTTCATAGAGCGACAGCCAGTACGGCGAACGGAAATCGTCCGCCGCAATGTATTTCTGCACCTTCGCTTCGTTGTCGGCAAGGTTCACAACACAGTTCACGCCCGCATCCCCGATCAGCGCGTCGACATACGGCGCACGGTTATGCTGATTGTCGCAGGGGGAGGCGGAACGATAGAGCACGTTTTCCCTGAGACGTCCGGCATTGACGACGCGGAAGTTTGCAAAGACGGCGTCGCTCGGATACTTCTCGCGCTCGTCCAAATAATGGATGTCGCTTGCTTCCTGTATGTCGAGATACTTGCCGTGCTCCTTCAGCGTGACGGCGGCGGTCATGCTCTCGTCGAGCCCCGCAAACTCCCACACGTCCTTTCCGTAGTTGATCGCCGCTTTGATATAGTCATAGCCCGGGTATGCGACGAGCAGCGGTTCGTTGACGTTGACATAATATCCGCTGAAATAGGGCAGATCGTCCATCGTATAGCCGTTTGAGAAGGTCACAGTCACGGAATCGCCGTAGCAGAAGCCGCGCGCGTTGAAGTCGTCGATCGTCATCATGAGATAGACGCCGCCGAACTCCGACTCATGGATTACGCCGAGACCGTCGACGGACAGCGCGTGCGGCTGTTTTCCCGTACAGGCGGCAAGACCGGTTAACAGAAGGAGAACGGCAAGGAACGCGGAAAGCACTTTGGAACGATGCATGCAATGACTCCTTTCGTCATTCGATAAAACGCCCGATCCGAGAACCGGACCGGGCGTAAGACAACAGGGGATTATGCTTTTCCGCTGCAGCCGAGCACGTCGACGAGCTTGTGCTGGACCATCTTCTGGATGGCGGCGCGCGCAGGCTTCAGGTACTGGCGCGGGTCGAAGTGATCCGGATGCTCGTTGAAGTACTGGCGGATGCATGCCGTCATCGCAAGGCGCAGGTCGCTGTCAATGTTGATCTTGCAGACCGCCATGCGCGCAGCCTCACGAAGCTGTTCCTCGGGGATGCCGACCGCGTCGGGCATCTTGCCGCCGTTTTCGTTGATGATCTTGACGAACTCCTGCGGGACGGAGGAGGAGCCGTGCAGAACGATCGGGAAGCCCGGGAGACGCTTTTCGACTTCGCGAAGGATGTCGAACCGGAGGGGCGGGGGAACCAAAAGTCCCTGTTCGTTGCGCGTGCACTGCGCGGCGGTGAACTTATAGGCGCCGTGGCTCGTGCCGATCGCGATCGCCAGCGAGTCGCAGCCGGTGCTCTCGACAAACTCCTGCACATCGTCCGGATGCGTATAGGAGGAGTCCTCTGCGGAGACGTTGACTTCGTCCTCGACGCCGGCAAGCGTACCGAGCTCCGCTTCGACGACCACGCCGTGATCGTGCGCGTATTCGACGACCTGCTTGGTGATCGCGATGTTCTCCTTGAGCGGGAGTCCGGACTTGTCGATCATGACGGAGGTGAAGCCGCCGTCGATGCAGCTCTTGCACAGCTCAAAGCTGTCGCCGTGGTCCAGATGGACGCAGATCGGCAGGTCAAAGCCCGCGTTCTGTTCGGCGTCCTCGATCGCCGCCTCGATCAGCTTCATCAGGTAGATGTGGTTTGCGTAAGCGCGTGCGCCCTTCGATACCTGGAGGATCAGCGGCGCGCGTTCCGCGATCGCCGCGGCGGTGATGCCCTGAATGATCTCCATGTTGTTGACGTTGAATGCGCCGATCGCGTATCCGCCGTCGTAGGCCTTCTTGAACATTTCGGTGCTTGTTACGATTGCCATAAAAAATCTCCTTTGCTTAAGATTCTGTTATTATTATATATCCACGAAAAAGGAATTGCAACCGAAACTTTTTTGGGCTATACTGATAAAAAAGAGTTTGGAGGCTGTTATGGCAGAAAAGATGCTTTCTTTGATCATTCCGGTCTATTACGAAGAAGAGGTCCTGGCGGAATCCTACCGCCGGATGGACGCCGCGATGCGCTCGACGGGACATCCGTATGAGATCATCTATGTGAACGACGGCAGCCGCGACGGTACGATGAAGGGACTCAGGGAGATCGCAAAGGCGCATCCGGATACCGTCAGGGTGTATTCGTTTTCCCGGAACTTCGGGCATCAGCTTGCCGTAACCTGCGGCATGGATCACGCCAAGGGCGACGCGCTGATCATCATCGACGTCGATCTGCAGGATCCGCCGGAGCTGATCCCCAAGATGGTCGGGATGTGGAAGGACGGCGCGGACATCGTTTACGGCAAACGGCTGAAGCGCAAGGGCGAGACCGTGTTCAAAAAGCTCACGGCAAAGATCTATTACCGTCTGCTCTCCGCCATGAGCGCCTATCCGATCCCGCTTGACACCGGCGATTTCCGGCTTTTGGACCGCAAGGTCGCGAACGTCTTTCTGAAGATGCGCGAAAAGGCGCGGTTTTTGCGCGGGATGTCGGCATGGATGGGCTTTGAAGCCGTGCCGATCGAATATGTGCGCGAGGAACGCGCGGCAGGCAAGACAAAATACACGCTGAAGAAAATGCTGAAGCTCGCCTGTGACGGGATCTTCAACTTCTCCTCAAAGCCGCTGGAACTGCCGTTCGGCGTCGGGATCGCGCTCGGCGTGCTCGGCGTGATAGGGCTGATCGCCGTGATCGTATTGACCGCGATCTTCGGCGCGGGCTGTCCGCAATGGCTTTGGGCTGTCGCGGGCGGGATGCTGCTCTTTGCGCTGCTGTTCTGCTTCGTCGGGATCCAGGGCATGTATCTCGGACGCATGTACGACGAGCTCAAGGGCCGTCCGCTCTATATCGTCGCCGAAACGCTGAATACGGACGAAGACTGATGTTTTTTGCGCTCTGCTTTTTGCGGAGCGCTTTTTTGTTCGACCTTTCTTGACAGAATACACGACGCAAAGTATACTGTATATAATCTGATGCGGGAGGAACCATCGATGAAAACAGAATCCGTACGGAAAAAATCAAGCTCCAAACGATTCGGCGCGCTCTTGCGCGCGGTCATTCTTGCGGCGATCGCAGCGCTGATCTACTTTCTCGGAAGGCATTTCGGCGTCTTTGAGGAGATCCCGAAGATTTCGTTCAATGTCAAGACAGTGCTCCGCGGGATTCTGATCCTGCTTGCCATGTTCGCGGCGGAGGGCATTATCCTGTTCCTGCTGGGACTGCCGAATCCGAAGAACAACCGCATTCGCACGCTGATCTCGCTGACGAAAAACATCCTGCGTTACGCGGTGATCCTGGCGGCGATCTGCGTGGCGCTCACGATCTTCAACGTCGATATCGTCACGATCCTTGCAGGTCTCGGAATCTTAGCGCTGATCATCGGCTTCGGCGCAGAGAGCCTCATTGCCGACATCGTTACCGGCATGTTCATCCTGATCGACAACCAGTATAACATCGGCGACATCATCGAGGTCGACGGCTTCCGCGGCACGGTCACGGAGATCAACGTACGCTCGACGGTTTTGACCGACGTCGGCGGGAACGTCAAGATCATCAACAACTCGGACATGAAGAACGTGCTGAACCGTTCGGACAATTCGTCGAAGTCCGTTTCCGATTTCCCGATTCCGTACGAGACCGACGTCGAAGCGCTCGAAAAGCAGATCCCCGCGCTTTTGAAGGAGATCTATGACAACAACCAGCCGCTGATGCTGAACGTGCCGGAATACCTCGGCGTCAATCAGCTCGACGACAGCGCGGTCGTCCTGCGGTTTACGGTCGACGTCAAGGAAGGCGATATCTATATGGGCACGCGCGCATTGAACCACGATCTGTTTATCGGCATGCGCAAGCTCGGCGTTGAGGTACCGTTCCCGCAGATCGACGTACATCGGAAATGAGACGGCGACCGGAAGAACTGAATCAAACAGCGCCGGATTACGATGTGTCGGGCGCGGCGGAGTTTGCGCCGCTGCCGGATGAATTCAACCGCGACACGCCGGTGAAAGCGCCGAAGAAGCGCCATGCGGATATCCGCAAGGTCATGCTGTATCTGGCGTCGATCGGCGTCGTTGTGACAGGGCTGATCACGCCGATCATTCGGATCGATTCTTCGGAAACGGAACCGACGGCGGAAACGCTCGCGATCGTCACGCCGACGCCGCCGGCAGAAGCCGCGGCAACGCCTGCAGCAATACCGACGCCGGAACCTGCGAAAGCGCCGACCGAAGGACCGACGGAAGCGCCGACGCCGGAGCCTACGCCTGCGCCTACGCCGGAACCAACGCCCGTGCCGGAGCCTACGCCTACGCCGCTTTCGGGAACGATCCATCTGACGGTTTATTCCGGCATTGTGTATTGGATGGTTCCGGAAAACGAGTTTCCGGGCGAGATCCTGCTGGAGGAGACGTTTGACGCCGCTTCGTTTACCGAGGTAGAGCTGCCGACGCTGCCGACGCTTTCAAACTATACCGCGTACGGCTATGTGCTGCTCTCCTATGACGGACTTGCATACCTGTATGATCTGTACGACAACAACGGCGACAACCCGCATACGATCGGATCGATCGCGTTGGAAGGAAACAAGCTGACGGCAGAGGATCTGCATATCGTTCCGAAGAGCATCGAGGATATCTATCAGGTATATATCTACGCCGTTTGGCTGTCGAAAGAGCCGAATCATTTCCATCTGGAGTTCTACGACGATGATCTGTTCGACGATTACTATGTCGGCTGTCTTTCCCAGTCGGAGGGGCTGATTTATCTTGCGCCGTTCCCGACGCCCGAGCGGGAAGGAAAGACGTTTGTCGGTTGGTGCGACAAGGATAACAATCTGATCGACGCGGTCACCTATTTCGATTTCTTCCCGGTGATTCCGCCGGCGGAATCGATGGAAAACCGCGATTGGAAGAATCCGATCCCCTGCAGGGTCTATGCCTGCTGGTCGGACGGCAGCGGCGGCGCACCGGATCCGACGCCCACGCCGACGCCGACGCCGAGACCTACGCCGAGACCCACGCCGAGACCAACGCCGAGACCCACGCCGAGACCGACGCCGAAGCCGACGCCGCTTCCGACCAATCCGCCGCCGACTCCGGAGCTTGTAACATTGAAGTGCTCCAACTGCGCTTATTCCTGCTATGCAGGCTCGGGCGCGTCGGGAAACATTCCAAAGGGAACGTACGTCACGGTGACAGCTTATTCCTCAGACAGCAGTGTCGGCATTTTCCGGTTTAGTCCGGGGAGCGCAAGCGGCCAAAGCGGAGCGCAGATACAGGGCGTCTGGGACAGCAGCGCCAATCAATATCGATTCACGGTTTCCTTTACAATCCAATCCAATACGGTGATCTACTTCGGACCGGTTATCAACTGATATGGCAGGGAGCCCCCTAAAACAAGGGGCTCCTTTGTTCCAAAATGCCTTTTTTACGCAAATCTTACGCGAAACGCTTGCTTTTTTCGTACATTTGTTGTACGATAACAAAGGAAAAATATATCCTCAGGAGGTTTATCTTATGGTAAGAGTTGCAATCAACGGTTTCGGCAGAATCGGTCGTCTTGCGTTCCGGCAGATGTTCGGCGCAAAGGGCTACAAGATCGTTGCGATCAACGACCTGACCAGCCCGGCGATGCTCGCGCATCTTCTGAAGTACGACACCGCGCAGAAGGGCTACTGCGGCGTGATCGGCGAGAACAAGCACACCGTCACGTCCAAGGAACCGGAGTTTGAAGAAGACGGCAAGACCGTGAAGGTCCCCGGCTCCATCACCGTGGACGGCACGGAGATCACCATCTATGCAGAGCCGAAGGCACAGAACCTGCCCTGGAAGAAGCTGCGCGTCGACGTCGTGCTCGAGTGCACCGGCTTCTACACCAGCAAGGCAAAGGCGCAGGCGCACATCGACGCAGGCGCAAAGAAGGTCGTTATTTCCGCACCGGCAGGCAACGATCTGCCCACCATCGTCTATAACGTCAACAACAACATCCTGACCAAGGAAGACAAGATCATCTCCGCGGCAAGCTGCACCACCAACTGCCTCGCGCCGATGACCAAGGCTCTGAACGACAACTTCCCGATCCAGGCGGGCATCATGACCACGGTCCATGCGTACACCGGCGACCAGATGATCCTCGACGGTCCGCATAGGAAGGGCGATCTGCAGCGTGCGCGCGCGGGCGCAGCGAATATCGTTCCGAACAGCACCGGCGCGGCGAAGGCGATCGGCCTCGTCATTCCGGAGCTCAACGGCAAGCTGATCGGCTCCGCACAGCGCGTCCCGGTCGCGACCGGCTCCACCACGATCCTCGTTGCGGTCGTCAAGGGCAAGGATATCACCAAGGAAGCGGTCAACGCGGCGATGAAGGCACAGTCGAGCGAATCCTTCGGCTACACCACCGAGAAGCTCGTCTCCTCCGACATCATCGGCATGACCTACGGCTCGCTGTTCGATGCGAACCAGACCATGGTCCAGAAGATCGACGACGACACCTATCAGGTGCAGGTCGTGTCCTGGTACGACAACGAGAACAGCTACACCTCGCAGATGGTCCGTACCATCAAGTACTTCGCAGAGCTTCAGTAAGCATCCGCAGCGCCCGGGATTTTTTCCCGGGCATTTTTTGTGCCTATATGGCAGAATCTGCAAATTGCGTTTTTCCTTTCACACAAGTATAGTATAGCAAAACACGAATACATATCACGAGGGGGCTGCTGAAATGAAATACCTGAACGGACAGGTTTATCCGAAACCAATCGCCAAAACGATGCTTGTCATCGCCGTTGTCCTGTTCTGCGTGGCTGCGCTGATCGCTTTACTGGTTTTTTCGCTCAGCGATTGGGAGCTTGATAGCAAGACGATCTATCCGGGGATCATCATGCCCGGCTTCTGCCTTGTGCCCGGTCTTGTTCTGCTGTTTATCTGGATCTCCAAAAAATCGGCGAATACGAAAGAGTATCGCAGAATGCAGAGCGTGAACTACGAAGCATGGCGAACGGAACGTCTCAATGATCCGAGAAACCCGCTTTTCAGCGTGAATTGCAACCGGTGCCACGGCCTGATCGAATATGATCGCAGGGGAATTGACGGGACAAGACCGTGGTTCCCGGACGGGTATGTGGTGTGCCCGAACTGCCGCGCGATCATGCGCCATCGTGCAAATACACAACCGCAGAATGCAGGGCAGACGGCTTCTTCCGGTACTTAATGAACAGTTTCCACAGGCCTGGGAGTGATTCCCGGGCTTTTTTGCGTCTTGCCGGCAGAATTCGCAAAAAATACTTTCCTTTCCGCGGAAAAAATGATATCATATAAGCTGCAAATGAATGTACCCAAAGGGAGGATTCAAGTATGGAAAACAATTCGGACAACAAACGCAAAAAAAAGATCGTGTCCGGAACCGCAACCCTGAAGCGCCGTGACGACAATCCTGTCAGCACGAACGGTCCCGTCGGCAGAAAGGACGGATATCAGGGCAGAAAATCGCAGTTCGGCACGCAGAAGCCTTCCGGCGGCAGCGGGCAGGGAAGCAGCATCTTCTCCATGT
>JAEESS010000059.1 GCA_016286445.1 Bacillota bacterium | reverse complement strand
CGAAGCGCCTAAGCCCGAAGAAAAGGTGCCCAAAAGCAACGGCGCATTTGAATCCCTTGTCGGCGCGCTCGTCGATCAAAAAGACACCGTCAGCTCGTTCACCGATCCGTTCTCCGATCTGGACGAAACGAAAAAAGACATCGCTGCAAAAACCAAATCCATGCGGAAAATAGAGAACTTTGCAGGCAGGATGCTCGGTGTTGAAGCGCTCAAGGACGGCACAGCCAGCAGATACATCGGATCGAAAGCCGAAACGGGCGTGGACCTGCTCAAAGCCTCCGGTATCGAAAAGGTTGCGCAAAAGACCGCCGGTATCTCCGGCTGGATTTCCGCATCGGCAGCAGTGCCGCAGGCAGTAATGAAGCTCGGCGGCGCGTATGAAAAACTCGATAAGGCAAAGAAATACGGCACAAGGCAGGACGTGGAAGACGCAAAACTCGACCTTGCCTCCTCCGGTCTCGGCACGATGAGCAAGGGCAACTCCCTGGCTTCCGCCATTACGAAGCAGTTCAGCACCGCGGCCGCAGAGACTGCCGGAACCGTGACCAAGCATATCGGAGGCGCACTCGGTCTCGGCGCGCAGGGCATCGGCCTGTTCAAGAGCGCAAGGCATCTCAAGGAATCCACTGCACGGAAACGCAGTATGGCTGCGTCCGTCGCGGCAATGAAGCAGCGAATGCGCAGCGGCGAGATGAGCGAGGATGAAAAGGAAAAGCTTGCCATCTTCCGGCAGGGCAAACGCAACGCGGCCGTTGATCAGAAGCAATCGGCGTTCGACACCGTCTCCGGCTCGCTGGGTCTTACCGGCACTGTTTTGGGTATGACCGGCGTTGCCCCCGCAAGCGCGGTCTTCTCCGGCGCGCAGTCGGCGGTAAGCACGGTCGGAGACGAGGTCATGAGTTATGAGCGGGACAAGATCCAGAAAAAAACCGTAGAAGAAAAGTACCACGCAAAGGAAAGATATTACAGCGCGCTCCTGCACGACGAGAAGTTCCGGAAAATGGGCGTCAGCAAACGCGCTTTCAAGAAAAAATACCTCAAAGCACTCGGCGCCGGACACGGTTCCAAGGAAGAAGCATACCAGATCCTTTCCGGTTCGCGTGCGGACAAACTGCTGGAAGGGCTTCGCAACAACGAGGACTGGGCGATCGAGTTCGCGGACAACGCCGGGATCGGCTATGAAAACCTCGGAAAATCCGAGGAGCATGATAAGGGGATCCGCGCTTCGCTCCTGAAAGCCCTGAACGGCGGCAAGGAGGAGGAAGAATTCCACTCCTCCGACGCCCGTGAATACAACGCCTTCGAAAAAGCGGCCGAAGAAGAGAGAAAGTGGGAGGAAGACAAGCGTCCGCTCAAGGAGAAGGTGAAGGATCTTCTGGCCGAGAAGAAGGAAGCGGCGGGCGACTACATGAGAAACGCCTGGGAATCCGTTAAGACCGGCGGCAAAAAAGCCTTGACCGCCGCCAAACGTACGGGCAAAGGCGCATGGGGTCTCATGAAGCGCGGCTTCCAGGGTGCAAAGAAACTCGCCACAAGCAGCGAAGCCCGGTCGGAAGCCTGGAAAAGCATCAAGACCGGCGCTGCAACCGCAGCAAGCAAGGCAGGTACCGGCATCGTGAACGCCGGCAAGGCGATCGGTCGCGGCGCTGTGAGCGCATACGAAGGTACGAAGAGATTCCTGACTGACGCCGACGCCCGCAGCGTAGCCTTGGAAAACGTCAAGACCGGCGCTTCAAAAGCCGCAAACTACGTCACCAACGTCGTCCGGCACTCTGCAAAATCCCGCATGCGCGGTCTTCGCGACTGGTATAACGAGGGCGTGGATCAAATGAACGCGCATGGAGATACTTATAAGCAGATGAGTGCGCTTGATCGTTTCCTGTGGTCCGCAAAGAATCTGCCCGCACGAATGACCCACGGCTGGAAGCGCAATCAGGCGGCGACGAAACGGCGCATGAAGGAGAACGAGGACGCCGAAGCCGCGGTCGCGTATCTGATGCAAAAGGAAGAAGAAAAGCGTCAGAGCGGCGAATAACCAAGAATCATAAGCACACGGCGCCGCGGTCGTCCCCCTGCGCCGAACGAAAGGAGCATTTATCATGGATCTGAACACAGTACATCATTCCTTCGCAAAGCTGGAGGACATGCTTCACGATCTGAAGATCGAAACCGCCTATGTGAAGGGCTCTCCCGAACCGCAGATCGGTGACACCCTGCGCATTCTGCTCCCCATTACCGATGAGGGGCATCCCGTTCTGACGGAGATCATGATCACCGAATTTACCGACGACCTTGATCTGCTGCATATCTATTCCACCCTGATCGTCAAGAGCAACGACAGGATCGCCGAGCTGCCACAAAAGCTCAGCGAATGGAACATTCTCTGTCCCCTCGGCATGTATGGCATCTACGAGGCGGACGGCGAACGCCAGCTCTTCCATAAATATACCCTTCCCCTCGACAAGAACGCCTCCGAGGATTTTTCCGACGTCGCGATGCTGCTTCTTGAGCTCATACACGGCCTACTGTCGGAGCAATATCCCCTGTTTGCGGAATACTCCGTGCGCTGAAAACGAGTATATTAACGAGTATACTAAAGAAGAGTCCGGTATGAAACCGAACTCTCCCCCGTTCGTTTGTCTACATTCTTTCAGACATCTCGGCTCTCCACGCAAGGAGAGTCGATTTGCTTTCGGAAAGCTTCGCTGCGCTGATGGGCACGCTGTCGCCGTTGTCCATGAGGAAACGGTTCCCGTCAATCACGGCTGCGTGCGCAATATTGATCAGAAAGCTCTTGTGACAGCGGAAGAACGAATCGTTCAGATCGTCGGACAGTTCGTCGATACTCCGGCGGACGCACACGGTCCGTTCGCGCACGCGGATGTTGCAGGTATGCCCGCGGCTCTCTATGAAGCAGATGTCCTTCAACGGGAGATCCTCATTCCCGTCCGAAGTATGGACGGTCAGCTCGCGGCGCTTTTCGGACAGCTTTTTGAGATACCAGTCCATTGCGCCGTTCACATCCTGTTGGGAATAGGGCTTGGTCAGGTAATCCATTGCCTTCAGCTCATATCCGTCCATGCCGTGGTCCCGGCTCGTCGTAACGAACACGATCTCACAGCGGGTATCGACCTTCCGCAGCTGCCGCGCCGCTTCGATGCCGTTGAGATGCGGCATGTAAATATCCAGAAATATGATTTTCCATCGATCGGGATGCCACTTGGAGATCAGTTCCGTTCCGTCGGAAGCGGTCTCGATCTCGAGCTCCACGTCATGCGTCTTCTCGTAAGCGCGAAGCTTCCGAATCAGGTTTGCACGTTCCTCGGGCAGATCATCACAGACCAATAATGAAATCGTCATATGGGTATTCTCCTCTTTGCCAGGCCTGTAAAGCCGTCCGCACAGATTGTACATAGGTCCTTCCCAACGGGATGGAAACGCCGCCGCGGAGCGTTACCGCGGTATAGGTCATGCCGGTCACGAATCCGAGATGGACGATATAGCTTCGATGACAGCGGATAAAGGGCGGACCGGGCAGCAGCTTTTCCATCTCGTCGACAGAATAGCGCAGCCGTATGCTCGTCTTCCCCTGATTGAACAGACAGTAGTGCTTGGCTGCCTCCACATAGCGTATCCGCCCCAGCGGCAGGCGAAACGTCCATCTCTTTGACGGCGACTCCAGACTGAGTCGTCCGCACTGCAGATGCCGTTCGCAGGCGTTCATGGCGTCCGCAATTCGGTTCTGATCGAAATCCGGCTTCAAAAAAGCGGAGGGATGCCACCGGTAGGAACGGATCGCGCGTCCGGCGTCTCCCGAGATCAAGATCAACCCTGTATCGGTATGCCGCGCCGGCAGTTCCCCCTTCGGCTCGACGCTGTCCATATCCAGGATCAGCAGCCGAAAGCCGCCGCTGTCGCCGAACGAAACGGCTTCCGTCCGCTCGGCGGACAACACGACGCACTCGGCGCGAGCCCAACGCCGAAGCATACCGATAAGGCGCGCAGCCATTTCCTCCGAAGCGGTACAGACGCGCACACAAATTGCGTTGTCGTATACGATACCCAACCCCGTTTGCCCCCACTTGCATCAAAGCATATACCCTGTTCTTCCGGCAGTACCTGCCTTCGGAAGGAACAGTTTGCACCTATGATGCGATTTTATATTATATCAAATCAAGGTAAAAATCAACTGTTTATCAAAAAAAACACATGGATATCCTCCGGCAGCGATCTGTTTGTTTTACGCCGCCGACAGATATGCAAAGCATCATAGCAATCCGGTCGTCCGAAAGGCGGAAAACGGTTGTGCGATCCAAACAGACATGGTATAATCAGTCTGAACCGGCTTCTGCGTTTCTTCAGGCGCTCCCGTTCCGCCGCTGTCCGGGCATCCGGCAGCGCCTTCCCCGCCGAAAGCCGCGATCGGCACACATCCAAAGAGAAAGAGAGAAAAAACGAATGAAAAAACTGAGTCTAATCCCGGCGGTGCTGCTGCTTGCAGCGCTTTTGACCGTATGCACGCCCAATCAAACGGTCGAGGGCTATCAGGGGATCGACGTCGTCTCGCCCGAATGGATCGGCACGCTTGATGCCGCAAAGGACGCAAAGCAGCTCTTTGTCGTTGCCGCATTCGCGGAGGACGCGACGGACGCGTGGATCTCGCTCCACGAAAAGCAGAGCGACGGAAGCTGGCACATGGTGATGACGACGCCGGGCTTTATCGGAAAGAACGGCATCGGCAAGACCCGCGAGGGTGACGCCAAAACGCCGGTCGGCGTGTTTCGCTTCAACCGTGCGTTCGGTATTGCCGACGATCCGGGATGCGCGATCCCTTACGTCAAAGCGGATCACAATACCTATTGGTCGGGCGATCCGCGCGAGGGCTTCCGCTATAACGAACTGGTCAGTTTGAAGGATCTTCCGGGGCTTGACGTCGAAAGCGGCGATTCCGAACACATCATCGACTATATCTACCAGTATCAGTATTGCCTGAACATCAGCTACAACGAAGAAGGCACGCCCGATCTCGGCTCGGCGATCTTTCTGCACTGCCTCGGACCGGTCAAGCCGTTCACGGGCGGCTGCGTTGCCATCCCGGAGGATCATATGCGTTTCGTCATGCAGCATATCGATGCGGATACAGTCGTCGTGATCGACTCGTTTGAAGCGCTGTCCGGCAGCGCCGACTGGCCCGAAAGCACCTGGCCCGACAGAAGATAACGGAACGGTCCTGTATCCGCTGTTTTCATAAGAGCAGCACAAACGGGAGGCCGCCGATGTTCGGGAATGCAAAAACGGGATCGTGAAGATCGGCGATTCCGAGATGCACAAAGCCTCGTTCAGGACCGTCGGGAAAGCGCCGGAACTGCTGCCGGGGCTGTCGGGCGGATTGGCAGCCGTGCAGGGCAAAGCGATGCTGCCCGCGCGCCCATAAAGAACAGATTTCACGCTGCCGCTATTTGACGGAAGCACAATGTGACCGGATCAACGCGGATTCAACGATTCCCTCCGGATAACCTGCCGGACTTCTTCATAACAGATCATGTTTTTTGATCAGCTCCTCGAATTGAAGAATCAAGTCAGCTCGTTTATCTCTGCGGCATTCGGTCCGGATATGTCGGACGATCCCTGCTTCTGTCCAACAGTCCTTTTTGCTGAATGCGTTACGCTGCATATGGGATCGCTTGACAGCAATATCTGCTTATGATATTCTTCCTAATAATCTTATAGAGTTTCATCGATAATAGTGCTTCAAGACTTCCGGAATCCGGACGATGAAGCCCGGATCGTATACAGGTCTCTATCAGCCTTTGTGCGTGAATATATGTGAACCTACGGGAGCGCTGAAGCCAACCGATGCCGAATATGTTGTCAAGTATGCATGTTCATATCATCGCACATCTGACGTTATAGCTTCTTACAAACCGCGAGGACGGCTATATGAAAACGGATCTGAAATGCAACGGCGAATTTGTGACGGTCAACGGACACAGGCTTCATGTATATGTGCAGGGGAATCAAAATGCTCCGGCTATTGTGCTGATGTCAGGTCATTGTACCATATCGCCTGTTTATGACTTCAAGGTTCTGTATGAGAAACTGATACATGATTTTAAGGTCATCATTATTGAAAAGTGTGGGTAAAGTTATTCGGATATCTGGGTTTCTCCCTGTGATATAGACTCGCTTGTTTCCGTACAAAGACAGGCATTGACGGCTTTGGGAGAAACAGGACCGTACATTCTGGCGCCGCATTCCCTGTCCGGTCTGGAAGCCCTCAGGTGGAAGCGAACGTTTCCCGATGAAGTCTCCGCCATCATCGGAATCGATATGGCAACGCCTCTGTCATGCAGCGTCTGGACCGAGAAAGACATCAAAAAAACGATCCGTCTTATGAATGACATGCGACGTCTGAAACTCGGAAACGTATTGGTGTCGTTGGTCAATCTTTCTTAACGGAAGATGAAATCAAGCAGCACAACCTTTTGAAGAAGCGAAATGTATTCAATATATGCCATGTCAACGAAGCGCGCGAGATGCTGAACAATGTAAAAATCGCAGGAAACGGCGGAACCGTTCAATGCCCGCCCCTGTTGTTCTCATCCAACGGCAAAGATCAGGAGCGGGATTGGGTTGAAAATCAGCAGAAATTTGCAGAAATCATGGGAGCAAAATTGATTTCTTATGATTGCGGGCATTCTATCCACCAGTTCAAAAGCGATGAAATGAGCAAGGAAATCATTGAGTTTGTCAATTCATTAAAGAAATGAATCCCGGTCTGCCGGAAGGAGCAAGCCCTCGAACCGTAAACGGATGCAAACAGGGCTGTTATGAAAGTCCGAAGATACTGGAAAGACCTGTGGGAAAGAGGTTTCCACAGGTCTTTTGCTTAAAATATATAAAAATATAAACACACAACGCCGGCTGCATGTGTTATACTGTTTTTATAACGCTGCGCAGCAGACGTTTGATAACATAAAGCCAGGGAGAAATCAACATGAGCCGCTTTCTGAAACGAATCCTTGCCCTTTCACTGACTCTGATGCTGATACTGTGTCTTGTCCCTTCGGCATTTGCCGAAGCAATAAAGACCGAAACGGACAGCGCCGGACACGGTTATGCGCAGCACGGCTTGGGCCGTCTGCCCGAGCGTCGCCGCGGTACATCGCAGCCGTCGGACGGTATTTCCGGACACAGCGGTCTGCAGACGGCAAGTCTGCCGGCAAGCTATGACAGCCGCGATTACGGTTACATCACCCCCGTCAAGGACCAGGGCAACTATAATACCTGCTGGACGTTCGGCACAGCCGCGTCCTGCGAGGCGTACATGATCAAGCACGGCGTCCATGTAGGCGAAGACGGTCCGGCAGCAGATCTCAGCCTGAATCTGTCCGAATATCATCTTGCCTATTACACCTACACCGACGCGTATGACGCGGAGGGCATGCTGACCGGCGACAAGACATATTTCCTCAGCAGCCATGCAAACGGCAGCTTTCTTGAGGCGGGCGGCACCGGCGAGCTCGTCAGCTATCCGCTGATGCGCTGGACGGGGCTTGCCGACGAATCGGACGTCGCGCTGATGTACAGCTCCGCAAACTCCGCAGGGCTGGGCAGCGAGCACGCCTACCAGAACAACGTCGCGCATGTCACCTCCGTGCGGCATTTCTTCGGCTCCAATGTGGACGAGGTCAAGCGTCATATCATGGAGTACGGCGCAGGCTCTATGGGCGTCCGCGTCAGCAACACAGCAGGTACCGGGTATCACGGCGGCGTCAATACCTCCTCCGGCACCATCTGCTGGATTCAGTCCGCAGTCGCGTATCAGGACACCGGCTTCTACTACGCGGACCACGACGTAACGGTCGTGGGCTGGGACGACACCTTCTCCAAGGAGAATTTCAATCAGGGCTACCGCCCCACGAGCGACGGCGCATGGATCGTGAAAAATTCCTGGGGCACGGGCGTCGGCGACAGCGGCTACTTCTACGTCTCGTACGAAGACTCCGCCACCCGCGCGAGCTACATTTCCTTCTTCTCCGTGGAAGACGTCGACAACTATGATCACAACTACCAGTACGACGGCTCCGGCAACTACTATAACTCCGAGGAGATGGTCACCGGCGATTCCGTCGCGCAGGTCTTCGTCGCAAACGGAAACGAAACGCTGGAAGCAATTGCGCTTGCGCTTTACGGCGACAACACCGATTACACCGTAAAGGTGTACACCGGCTGCACCGTCGACGATCCCTCCTCCGGCACGCTCGCCGCGACCAAGACGGGCAATTTCGATTACTGGGGCTATCAGACCATCAAGCTGGACGATCCTGTGACGCTGACCGCGGGACAGCGCTTTGCGATCGTGATCACCTTCTCCGGCAGCGACATCAATGTCGCGTACGACACCACGATCCAGGAGGATCATTACTATCACATGGGTCTTCTGCACATGACCCATCCCAATACCTCCTATTTCAAGGGTGTGAACGACAGCGGCTGGACGAACAAGTCCGGCGACGGCAACTACCGCATCAAGGCGTTCACCAAGGACGTTCCCGAGGATCCGGTCCCGATGGACCTCAGCTGCGTCGCTTTGGGTTCGGTGTACACGACCGTTTCGGGTACCGCGGGCGACAAGGTCCAGCTTCCGGCAACCGCCCCCGCCGCGGACGGCTGGAGCTTTTTGGGCTGGGTCACCGCGCCCGTCAGCGAGACCTCGGTAAAGCCCTCCTTCTACAAGCCCGGCGCGAACTTCAAGCTGACGGTATCCGTCCCCGCGGTCTACGCGCTCTATATGAGAGCCGAGCCGATCAACGCGCCCGTGACCTATAAGCTGATCACCTCCATGCCGGACACCTGGGTCGGCAAGTATGTCCTCGTGGCGGTCCCGCAGACCGGTACCACGGAATACGCGCTGACGGGTCTGTCCGCCGGCACCGAAGGCGTCAACATCGAAAACTCCTCCACCGGCGCGTCCACACAGTTCACCGACACCGGGATCACAAGAGACGGCACGACCTTGAGCAACGTACCGGACAGCTACGTCTTTGAGGTCGCCTCCACAAGCTGCGGACTGTCGCTGAAGAGCGTGAGCGAAGGAAGCTATTACGGCAGCAAGAGCACCGGCAGCGGCGCTTCATCCTATGCGCTCTACGCCTATCCGGAGTTCCAGGAGTCCAATACCGCCTGGACGTTCGAGATCGACGATGACGAGATGTATCTGAAGAACAACAGCGCAGGGAGCATTCCCTACGTTGCGGTCAGCGGCGCCTGGGGATTCTCCCTCACCCGTTACGGCAGCGAGTTCAAGTTTTATAAACAGAACCCCACCGAGAACTACTATTACGCCACCGAGATCGGCGGAAGCGCGCATACGCACACGCTGACGCACACCGCCGCAAAAGCGCCTACCTGCGGCGCTGCAGGCAATATCGAATACTGGTTCTGCGCATTGTGCGGCAAGTACTTCTCCGACGCCGCCGCGCAGAATGAGATCGCCTATGCCGACACGGTCCTTTCGGCAACCGGCGCGCATACATACAGCGGCTGGACCTCAAACAGCAACGGCACGCACAGCCATGTCTGTTCCGTCTGCGGCGATACGGTCACCGAAAACTGCACCTACATCGACGTCGTGACGGAGCCGACTGCCGCCGAACAGGGCTATACGACACACACCTGCAGGTACTGCGGCTATTCCTTTGTTGACAACTACGTCGATCCGCTCGGCTATACGGTCAGCTTCTCCGTGCCCGCAGGCGTGACGGCGCCTGCCGCCACGCACTGCCCGGCGGGAGGAAGCATCACGCTGCCCACCCCCGGCGCGCCCGCAGGCTACACCTTCTGCGGCTGGGTCACAGAGGATTACGATCACGTCGCGACCATGCCTGCCGTGCTTGCCGGCGCCTACGCCGCGACTGCGGATATTACACTTAAAGCGCTGTATTCCCATGCGGAAGCTGCAGAGAGCGGCTACCGGCTTCTTACCTCCGCTCCCGATTCCTGGGAAGGCGACTATGTCATCACCTGCGGCAAGACGGATGCGCTGTACGCGCTGAAGGGCATTGCCGGCGCCAAAAAGTACGAGTCCGCGACGGCTGGCGGCGTTTCCACGTTTGCCGATACCGGCATGACGCTGAACGGCGATCTGCTGACGAACGTGAGCGGCGCATACGTCTTTACGGTCACCTCGGTCGGCGGCAAATTCACGATCCGCAACGCGGAGGCCGGCACATATCTTGCAAGCAGAGGCGGCTACCTTTACAGCTGCAAAACCGACACAGCCGCCTACTGCCGCTGGTCGTTCGCCATGGACGGCGACGTCGCGGACGCAACGAATGCGGCGAGCCGCACACTTTCGCATCTCGGTTTCAGCACCGTTAAGGGCTGGTTCTCCATCGTCCGAAAGGCGGACAGCCGGATCTGTTTCTGGAAGATGACAGACGCGCAAGGCTCCACGGTCTATACCACCGTCATCGACTGAACCTGAAAACGCACAAAAGCTCCCGCAGGGGAGCTTTTTGCATATTATCAATCTGTTCGATCGACGCCGAGACGCACGGAAGGGAAACATACGGAAGCCAAAGGCTTTCTGCGGATCGGGCGGCGCATACTGCGTCGGCAAAAAAACGCCCCGGTCTGCGCGATAAATCGGCGACCGGGGTGTTTTTGCTGCTGTCAGTCTAAATTGAAGTCGTTGACGTCGTCGATGGATTCGCCGCCGATGCCGGGACCGACGCGTCCCGCGATCAGATAGCAGCGCTCGATCGGATCGTACACGATACGGTGCAGAAGGCGGAACTCCTCGACCTTGCCGGTCGACGCGACGTGCGTACGCGGACCGGTGCACGGATGCACAATCTCGCCGATGCGCACATGTCCGTCGTCCACATAGGTGATCGGCAGATCGGACGCGATCGCGGTGCTGACCTTCAGCTCCAGCTCGTCGAGATCGACGTTCGGCTCCTTCTCGTCGAAGGCAAGCAGAAAGCCGTGTTTGATGTCGCGGTGACGCGCGCGCCGGTATTCCTCCTCCGGCAGGAAGATCTCGCAAAGGTCCTCCGCGGTATGCGCCATACGGCGATAGACGATCGACTTTGCGACCTTGTCGTGCAGCTCGGAGGGCAGCGGTCCGAAGATCGTGGGACGGGAAACGATGATCTCGTCGCCGACGCCGATCATCAGATCCGCGTTGCGTTCGTTCAAAAGCGGATAGATCATGTCGAAATGCTCGACGACGACGCGCTTGCCCTTTTTGATCGCTTCGAGGATCGCTTCTGCGAGCACGCCGAGTTGCGTGAACGCCGCCTCAAAGCGGATGTCGACATGATAGGTATGCGCGGTGAAAAAGCCGGAGCCTTCGATATCGAGGATCGGCAGCGGACGCACGTTGACGCCGTCGTCGTCGTTGGTAAGCTCCAGTCCCGGGAACATGCCCTTGATCAGCATGCTCTTGCCGGATCCGGCTTCCCCGATGATGCCGATCAGTTTGTCGAACGGCGACAGATAGAGCTGCGCGATCTGCATGCCGAGATCGTACATGCGGTCGCGTCCGCGCGGGGCGAAAAAGACACTGTATGAATGGTTTTGCTGCATTCTTCCGGAATACGACATGGACGTTCCTCCTGCTGATGTTTGCGCATTTATTATTATAATACACCTTTTCACATTTCTCAACGGGGTATTACTGTATATTTTCACCGGATGTCCTTGAATGTTCCGCAGAACGGCGTTATAATGAACCTGATAAAGGGGATGAATCCCCGAAAACATCGGAGGGGAATATGCGAAGAAGCATGCTCTTTTTGCCGGGCAACACGCCGAACATGATCATCAACGGCGATTCGCTCGGCGCGGATAGCATTATCCTGGACCTGGAGGACGCCGTTTCGCCGGACGAAAAGGATTCGGCAAGGCTTTTGGTGCGCAGCGCGATCAGGGAAATGGGATTCACGGGCGTTGAAATCACGGTGCGCATCAATTCGATCGACACCGACTATTGGCAGGACGATCTCGAAGCGATCGTACCGCTGAAACCCGATCTCATCATGCCGCCGAAGGCGTCGAGCGCCGCGGACATGCAAACGCTGGACGCATACATTGCTAAGGTCGAAGAAAAGTCGGGGATCCCCGTCGGGACCGTCAGACTGATCCCGCTGATCGAGACGGCGCTCGGCGTGGAACGTGCGTTTGAGATCGCTTCCGCCTGTCCGCGCGTGACTGCGCTGTTCTTGGGCGGCGAGGACCTCACGGCGGACCTCAGATGCAAGCGTACGAAGGCGGGCAACGAGATCGACTACGCAAGAAAGCGCCTCGTCTGCGCGGCAAGAGCCGCGGGGATCGACGTCTACGACACGCCGTTTACAGACGTCAACGACGACGAGGGGATCGTGATCGACGCGGAGTATGCAAAATCGCTCGGCTTTACCGGAAAGAGCGCGATCGCGCCGCGCCATGTGCGCACGATCAACGAGGTGTTCAGCCCGTCGCTTGCGGACATCGAATATGCAAAGCTCGTATTCGAGGCGATCCGCATCGGAAAACTGCAGGGCAAGGGCGCTGTTTCCCTGCGCGGAAAGATGATCGACAAGCCGATCGTCGAACGCGCGCGGCAGACGCTCGAAGCGGCAAAACAGCTCGGCATCGGAGGGCTTGAAGATGAATAAGATCCGTCAATCCATTCGCGAAGCAATCATAGACAGCGGACTCAGAAGCGGCATGACCGTTTCGTTCCACCATCATCTCCGCAACGGTGACTATGTGCTGAACATGGTCATGGACGAGATCGCGGCTTTGGGCATTCGCGACCTCACCGTCAACGCAAGCTCGCTGTTCGATACGCACGCGCCCTTGAAGGAGCATATCAAAAACGGCGTCGTAACGACGATTTTAACGGACTACATGTCCGCGGGGCTCGGGAGCTTCATCTCCGCGGGCGGTATGGAAAACCCCGTGCAGTTCCGCTCGCACGGCGGACGTCCCGCCGACATCGAAAGCGGCAGAACGCCGATCGACGTGGCATTCATCGCCGCGCCTGCCTGCGATCCGATGGGCAACTGCACCGGCAAGCTCGGAAAGAGCGCCTGCGGTTCTTTGGGCTATGCGATCCCCGACGCGAAGAACGCAAAGTTCGTCGTAGCGATCACGGACGAGCTGCACCCCTATCCCCTTGCCGGCTGGTCGATCCCGGAGACCGACGTGGACGCGGTGGTCGTCGTCGATTCGATCGGCGATCCGAAGGGCATCGTGTCCGGCACGACCAAGATCACCCGTGATCCCGTGGGGCTTCTGATGGCGCAGACCGCGGTCGACGTCATCAAGGCGTCCGGGCTTCTCAAAGAGGGCTTCAGCTTCCAGACCGGCGCGGGCGGCGCGTCGCTGGCGGCTGCAAAATACCTCAAGGACGTCATGCTCAGGGAAAAGATCCGCGGAAGCTTCGGTCTCGGCGGCATCACCGGGTATCTTGTCGACATGCTCAACGAAGGCTGTTTCGACGCTTTGATGGACGTGCAGTGCTTCGATCTCAAGGCGGTCGAATCCATCCGCACGAACCCGAAGCATTGCGAGATCTCCGCAACGCATTACGCCTCGCCGTCCGCAAAGAGCGCGGTCGTCGATTCGCTCGACGTCGTGATCCTCGGCGCGACGCAGCTCGATACGGACTTCAACGTCAACGTGCACACCGACTCGAACGGCAGCATCATGGGCGGCTCGGGCGGTCACAGCGACACGGCGGCAGGCGCAAAGCTCTCCATGATCATCGCGCCGCTGTCCCGCGCAAGGCTTCCGATCGTCACCGACCGCGTGACCTGCATCAGCACCCCCGGCAGCACGATCGACGTGCTCGTTACACAGAAGGGCGTTGCGGTCAATCCGAAGGACGCGGAGCTGAAGCTTCGGCTCCGGGACGCCGGCGTGAAGCTCGTCGACATTCACGAGCTCAAGGAGCTGGCGGAGCGCGTAAGCGGCGTGCCCGAAAAGCCGCGGCTTGGCGAAAAAGTCGTCGCCGACGTCATCTATCGCGACGGCACGGTGATCGACCGGATCCGCAATGTATTGCAATAAGGAGCAATTATGAGAGAAATTCAGGCAAATCTTTTGACCGAAGCGATCGCAAGGCTCGCGATCGAGGCAAACTGCGTGCTGCCGTGCGACGTAAAGCGCCGCATCGAAGACGCGCGAAAGAACGAGCCGTGGCCGACCGCGCAGGGCATCCTTGACAAGATCATCGAAAACTACGGCATTGCGGAACAAAACACCGTTCCGATCTGCCAGGACACCGGCGTTTGCTGCGTGTTTCTGAAGATCGGACAGGACGTGCACATCGAAGGCGACCTCCGCGCCGCGGTCGACGAGGGCGTGCGCCTTGGCTATGGCGAAGGATATCTTCGCAAATCCGTCGTCAAGGACCCGCTGCGCCGCGTCAACACCGGCGACAACACGCCCGCCATGCTCTACACCGAGATCGTCCCGGGCGATGAAATCGAGATCACGGTTGCGCCGAAGGGCTTCGGCAGCGAGAACATGAGCCGTCTTGCGATGCTCAAGCCTTCCGACGGCGTGGAAGGCGTCAAGGCGTTCATCCTGAAGACCGTCGAGGAAGCGGGACCGAACCCCTGTCCGCCTGTCATCGTGGGCGTCGGCATCGGCGGCACGTTCGACAAGGCGGCATACCTTGCGAAGAAAGCCCTGATGCGCAGCACGGACGAGCGCAGCGCGGATCCGTATTACGCCGAACTCGAAGCGGAGCTTCTCGACAAGATCAACGCGCTCGGCGTCGGTCCGCAGGGCTTCGGCGGACGCACCACCGCGCTTGCGGTCAACATCGAATGGATGCCGACGCATATCGCGGGACTGCCGGTTGCGGTCAACATCAACTGCCACGTCACACGGCATAAGACCGTCGTGCTGTAAGGAGGCGGAACCATGGAACGAAAGATTCAGCTCCCCATCACGCGGGAAATCGCGAGAACGATCAAAAGCGGCGAAAGCTGCCTGCTTTCCGGCGTGATCTACACCGCGCGCGACGCGGCGCACAAGCGTCTCTGCGAGCTTCTGAAGGACGGCAAGCCCCTGCCCTTCGACGTAAAGGACGCGACGATCTATTACGTCGGACCGACGCCCGCAAAGCCGGGCTCCGTGATCGGCTCGGCGGGACCGACGACGAGCTACCGCATGGACGCGTACTCTCCCGCCATGATCGCCGCCGGCGAGACCGGCATGATCGGCAAGGGCAAACGCAGCCCGGAGGTCGTCGCCGCCATGAAGGAATACGGCGCGGTGTACTTTGCCGCGATCGGCGGCGCGGGCGCGCTTTTATCGAGCTGCATCAAAAAGGCCGAGATCGTCTGCTATGAAGACCTCGGCGCGGAAGCGGTGCGGCGTCTTGAGGTTGAAAACCTCCCTGTCGTGTGCGTGATCGACAGCGAAGGAAACAACCTTTACGAGACCGGCAGAAGCGCATATCTTGCGACGCTTTGACACCGCAAACCGCACGGAAATATATTGTCGGTTTTTCCCTGTTATGTCTTGACTTTGCGGGGGATTCGTCGTACCATGGCGATGTATATGGAGTATTTGATCCGGTACCGGATCGGTATAAAATAATAAGTGAGGACGATCATGGAAAAGCAAAAGAAAACGCTGGTCATCGGCGTCATCGGCGCGGACGTACACGCCGTCGGCAACCAGATCCTGTACCACGCCTTTACGGACGCGGGCTTCAACGTCATCAACCTCGGCGTCATGGTCTCGCAGGAGGAGTTCATCAACGCCGCGATCGAGACGAACGCGGACGCGATCGTCGTTTCGTCGCTGTACGGACAGGGCGAGCTGGACTGCCGCGGTCTTCGCGAAAAGTGCGACGAAGCGGGTCTCGAACACATCCTGCTGTACGTCGGCGGCAACATCGTCATCGGCAAACAGCCGTTTGAAGAGGTCGAAAAGCGCT
>JAEESS010000058.1 GCA_016286445.1 Bacillota bacterium | reverse complement strand
CAGCAGATCCACATTCTCGTTCTCAATCCCGATGATCTCTTTCGGATGGCTGTATCGAAAGCTTATAATCCCGCTTTCGTCGATCAGGATACGGATCTCCTCATCCGGAATGTTCGTGACCTTGGCATAGTCGGGTTCGCTCTCATAGTTCAGGCTGGCCGACGGCTCTATCGGGGAAGAAACGGAGGGGTATCCGCCGTACAGCCGCCGCAGAACAAAGCTCCAGCCCTGTGACACGGAGGTATAGGACCGCTGCGCTCCGTCCCGGTCCGCGCCGCCGTATGGGTGCATCAGGTTTGCCCTTTGTGCATCGACAATCGAGAAATCGGACAGTCCGAGCCGTGCAAGTTCCTGCGTCAGGACCTGCTCGGCGTCCTCGCGGCGCATCGACGGCTCCTTCCATGCAGATTTGAGCCCCGGATCCCATCCGGCCTGACTTTGACAGGAGGATTCCGTGACCGTATATCCGTTGAGATCTGCGCGGATCACATCGAAATACCGCGCATCCTCGCCTTCGCGTCCGACACTGACGATCGCCGTACTGCCGTCTGTCATCGTATACCGTGCGCCGAGGTCGTTGACCGGAACCGAAGCAAAATCGGAGACCGGCTCCGGATCATATGCATCCGGTGCGTTCTGGATCTGTTCCGCATACCATGCGGACTGCGCCGCAAACTGTTCCTCGGAGATCGCTTCGACCTCGGCGGTCAGCTCGCCGCTCTTGCGCAGATTGTCTGTGGACGCGTTGTAATCGTCGACGAATTCCTGAAACTCACGCTTCCAGTCGTCCTTCGTGGTCTCGAGACGAACGCGGCTTTTCGGCGTTCCGAGCAGCGCCGAAAGCAGCGCCGCCGTGCGCTCCTGTGAAAACACCTCCCGGCGGGTACGGTAGACGGGGTAGACGCCGTCGGGGCGCTGTATCACGTCGGCATGGATCGAGACCGTGATCTTTCCGCAGTCGAGCGCTTTATCCTCGTCCCAGCGGTCCGGAAAGCGCTGCGCATCGTCGCTTTGTTCGCTCCGGATCTGATGCTCCGTGACGTTATCGCCCTTGTTGACGACAAATTCTTCTTCGGGCGTCGGCTGGCAAGCGACGAGAAGGGCGAGAAGAAGGCAGAGAATGACGATTCGTTTCATTTTTATTTGATTCCTTTCTTTCGGGGCGCCGAGGTCGTCGCCCCGCTGAATTCAAAGATTCTCCGTCGGAGAATCCACCTTCACATGCGCGAAGCGCATACATCACTTGCCGAAGGCAAACATCACTGCGGCAACGCCGCCCGCCGCCTATCCTGCGTACAGCAGCGAGCCGTCAAGCCCGCTGAGGATCATCAGCACGCGGTTGGGGAGGTCGTTTTCGCAAAGATAGGTTCCGGATCCCGTATCGGACGGCTCCTCGGTCGTGCGCGTGCCTAAAAATGTCCATGCGGGAATCAGCATGTACCGGTCCGGGCAGTCCTTCTGCGGTACGCGGTAATATCCGAGCGTGATCCGGTCGACCGTGATCGCAGCGGAGAGCGTTCCTTCGTCAAGCCAAGAATATGCCGCCTTCATGTTCTGTTCAAACTGCGTCTGAATCTCCGAAAACGGCAGCAGATTTGCGTTACCGATCTCGCCCGCGATCGTCGAGGGACAGGCGAGACTGACCGACGTTCGGCCTTCATGCTTGTTGAGGCATACCGTCAGCGCTTCGTTCGACCACGGCGCGCGATAGGAACCGACGTCGATGATCGTTTCCGTCAGCGGCGACGATGCGATCCCGCCGTACTGCACGCCGTAGCAGCAGACGATGTTGCTGCCCCGGTCCTCGACCGAGACGCAGACATAGCGATCGGACAGCCCGATTTCCCGGATCAGCTTGTCCGCTGCCGTCCGCGCTTCCTCCGGACTCTCGACACCGTGATCCAGAAGCCCGCACGTTGGCGTCAGGCTGTCGATGTGCAGAATGCTCTCGCGCTTGTCCTGTCCGTCCGCAGACTGCGGCTTCCACATGAAAACCGCACAATCCATGCCGTTTGCATCCGTCACATTGTGTTCCATCGCGCCGTACCGCCCGAGCAGCTCGTACTCCTTCAGCATCGTCACGCTGCCGGAAACGGCGGATTCGCGCAGTGAAAACAGGCGCTGCAGTTCTTCGTTCTGCGCGTCAATGTACGCGTCGCGCTGCGCGTCGGTGTCAAACGTCATCTCGGCCGTGTGCGCAAGCTGCGCCTTCACCTCTTCGATCCACCGGTCGACGTCCTCCAGAGAATACGTGCCGCCGCCGTGGTCGGAGATGCGGATCGCGCCGCCCGGAATCAGCTTGTACAGAAGCTGCGCCGCAATTTGCGGGTCGATCGGCGCGGGCACAACCTCGACGATCGGGAACCTGTCGATGTCCGGCGTCTCGATTGCGGCGTCGACCTGAACGTTTACCGTACCGTCCCGCAACGAGAGGGAAGCCTGCCAGCCTTTCGGCACGGCCGCAAGCGTCTCGGCAATCTTCGGATCGGTCTCCGCTGCCGACATTTGCGGATCGGCTTTGTTGATAACGACCTCTTGCTCCGGCGTCGGCTGGCAGGCGACGAGCAGCAAAACAACAAGCAATACAATCAGAATTCTTTTCACGTGTACCTCCTTTGGGACCACAGCGGCAAACATCACTGCACTTTGCAGCTCAATAGCCGATCTTTGCGTCGATGATGCTGCCGTCAATGGCGTTGATGACGCAGAGCGGGTAGCCCGGTCCGAAGAAGGAGGTCTTCGAGCCTGTAAATTCGCAGTTTCCCGTGAAAAACCATGCCGGGACCAGGAGTCCGCTATAGGGATCGTTCTTCTCGCGGATGCGGAACAGACCGAGCTGCACGTCTGTCACGGTGACGGTCGCATCTTCATAGCCCTCGGCAAACCTGCGCTCCATCTGCTGCTCAAATGCTTTCAGGATCTCTTCGTACGGCAGCAGTGCTGCGGATTCCGAAATCACGTCTGTCACGCGCAGCGCACCGAACCAGTCCGCGCAGAAGATCTCGCCGTCGCCGCCGACAACGACCGTGACATATTCGTATCGCCACGGCTTTGCATATTCCGGATTGTCCTTGTCGTGTTCGTTTGCACGCCCGGTGCAGTAGCAAAGCCCCGCGCCGTAAAAGACCGGCGAGAAACGCACGACATACGCCCAGCTGGCCGCGACGCCTGCGCCTTCGCCGTCCGTGTCCGCGTCATTGGCCCACAGCACCGAAACGGCCGTCAAATCGACGACGCCTTCAAACGGGGCCTTTGCGATCGCGATCGCTTCATTCGGTGTGATCGACGCGCCGTCATGCGGCCGGTCGTATTCACTTTGCGGGATCACGTCATGCGGCTTGGATTCGATATCGAAGCCGCTTGCATGCTGCGGCGTTGCGGGCGATTGATAGATTGCGGGTCGGTCCAGATCCTCCGGATGGTATACCATGTTACGATAGCGGCCTTGGCTTTCCTGCTCATACGGGTCGCCGACCACCCAGATCGGCGTCCAGTTTTGACCGAGAATCAAAGGAAGCCGCCCATCGTATTCCGGCAGCGGAAGAAGCGTGTCGTCTGTCGGCAGCTCGTTATAGACCTTCTGCAGCCGTTCAAGCTCAGCCTTCCGATCGTCAAGCATCCGCTGCCATTCGTCCTCGCCGAACCCGGTGGAACGCAGCCATTCCTGTTTGTCCGCTTCCGTCGGCTCTTCGATTATCGAGGCGATTTGATTTGCCACCGATTCGCGCGTCAGATGATAGGCGTATTCATACACCGTGTCGCTGCCCAGAAACCGCTTTGCAAGCGTCAGCCGCTCGTCGCTTGTGAGCGTGGTTTTCACGACGCGCAGCACGGGGAAGCTCCCTTCCGTCAGCACATGGATCGGTACGTCCGCGACCAGATGCGCGCCCTTTCCGACCGCGCGATCGCATTGAAACCGCTCTGGGAACTGCGCTTTGACCGGCGGCAGCGTCGCCTGTGCGTGCTGCTGTTCCCGATCCTCGGCACGCACCGTGTCGATCAGTACGTTTGTGTCCTTTTGCTTTACGGTGTCGACCTCCGGCGTGGGCTGGCAGGCGATCAGCAGGGCGAGGGATAAGAGCATCAAAAGCAAACGTTTCATAATGGTCTCCTTAATAACCTTTTTGTGGATCGATGACGCTGCCGTCGACAGCGTTGATGATCAGTATGATGCGGCTCTTGTAAGCGTCTTCGACGGAATCATGGGTTGTATAGGAAAAATGATCCGTTCCGTAGAAGCAGTAGGCAGGGACCAGCATGCCCTTTCCAAGCTCGTTCTGTTCCGCAATGCGCCAAAGCCCCAATTCGATCCGGTCGATCGTTCGATCCGCAGAGCTTGCAAGGCTCGAATCGAAGTTTTCTACTTTCATCATCGGTAGCATGCGTTCTGCAATTGTCTGAATTTCGGAAAAATCCTTCAGCTTCGCCCGCTCGTTGATCGTGTCGCCGATGCTGAACGGCGAATACCAGTAAACGCAAAAGATCCCATTTTCATCCAATCCGATCTGGAAGCGTTCATAATTCCATGACGGTGCATAATCTTCTTCGACCGTTCTGCTTGCTTGTGTGCTCAGAAGGGAACGATTGCAGGGAATACCGCCGATTTTTCGGACAAGCTCGAAAGCATAGCCATATTCCGTCGAGGGCATGTCCGGCTTTTCGCTGTTGCCGGAAATGACGGCGCGCGAGATCATATAGGTATCGGACAGCCCAGCTGCGTTCAGGAACCGATTGATCTCCGCATACGCTTCCGACGGCGTCAGAACGAGACTCCCGGCCGCTGCGTTCGGGATCGGATCGCCCGGTTTGACGGGGTACATTTCGGCATATTCACAGCGTTGTACGATTTGGAAACAATCTGTCTTTGCAGATTCCCGGTTATACTTCAATCTGGCGCACCGCCAAACATCGATCGCATCACAACCGTCATTGTAACGATAAACCAGCCGTTCGTCGTTGTCCGAATTGTTTTCCACGCAGAACTGCATCCAGGATTCTCCTTCCGCAGAACGTGCCGAGATCCCGAACCGGAAAGCCGCTTTTTTGTCATTTCCGAGCGGCAGGTACTGTTTGTGTAAAATTCCGGTTTCCACCGTCTTTTCGTGCCCGTCCGGCGCGTACGAATACCGTTGCTGCGCCTCGGCAATCATCTCGTTCAGTTCGTCTATGGTGTACATGGAATCGTTTTCCGAAAGCTCGCCGCTTTGGATCTTGCCGATTAGATCGTTGTAATTCTTCAGGTCTTTTTCGATGTCCGCCTTGGTTTCCTCGTTTTCCCACGCATCGTACAGCACCGTGTCTTTTACGAGCTCGTTCCACAGCGCCGTCACCAGCCGCTGCTCAAACTCGGCGGCATACACGCGTACGATCGGCAGCGGACCGTTCGGCACGTCGATCTCTGCGTTGACCGTCACCTGCACCACGCCGTCCGCGCTCACGTACGAACCGGTCATTGCTTCCGGGATGTGGTACTGCGTGCGCAGATCGGCGTCGGGGACGTTTTCCTCCGATTCTGACGCTTCGATCATTGCGCTTTGGTTCCTTTTGTTTACTACGATCTCTTCCTCCGGCGTCGGCTGGCAGGCGATCAGCAGGGCGAGGGAGAGTAAACATACAAGCAATCTTTTCATATCAATTCTCCTTTCATGTGCCAGGCAAAGTGCCTTTCCTCTCAATACCCGTCGTCCGGGCGCACGATCGAGCCGTCGACCGCGTTGATGATCAGTGTTCGGTGATACATGCCCGGATCGTTCAGTTCCTGATCCCGCGTCGATTTGAGGTATTCCCAGCTGGCTTCGCCGTTCAACGGAAAGCACCAGTCGTAGGAGACGATCCAGCAGGGCATCTCATAGAAATCCGAGGAGTCCTTCACGCGCAGGGTGAAGGTCGAAAGCATGACGTCATAGATCTCAAGCTCCAACCGCGGCCAATTTTCTTCGTAATCCTGCGTGCACTGCTGGATCATTTCATAGGGGAAGCACGTGATAAGCGCGTTTGCGATCCGTCCCTTGATCTCGTCGAACGGCAGCAGTTCGACGTTTGCATTGACAAGTCCCGATACATCCTTCGGGCCGTCATACCGGATCATCTGCAAACCGTCCTTTGTGACGAACATCAAGAGTTTTTCCGGCGGGATGACTTTGTTGACGATATAGTCGTCACCGCTGTCATATTCGAGAACCTGTGTCGCATGCACGTCGCTTGCAAGCAGCGGATAGCCGTCAAAGTCGCGTTTGAGCCCGAAGCACCAGCCGCCCGCGATTGCTGCGTCCGGGTGTTTGCTTTCAAACAGCGTCGCTTCGTAACTGCCCGCGATCGAAAAGCCCGCAAAGCCGAGCCGTTCCGCTTCCGAAAGACAGATGTTCTTTGCGTCCTCATATGAGATTTCGGGCTCCATCCATTCTGCGTATCTGCCTTCCTTCCATTTGAGGTCCTCCTGATAGTCATACACGGAGTAGAGATTGGGAAAGTCACGGCAGCCCTTTGTGATGACATAGAAGCCCTTTTCGAAGCAGATGCTTGCATCCCCGCCGGAAGCAAGCGTAAACGCCAAGGTTTTGTTCTCCTGCAGCCCGGAATAATCGTTGACCGCCTGCGAGGTCAAACTGTCCGGCGCGTTTTGGATCCACTTCTTGTACCGGTTCATCTCTTCCTCGATCTCCTCCGGCGTCCATTCGTACTCGTCCACGTTGTTCCAGTCGTCCGGCTTGCCCGCGGCGACCCATTCGTCATAGCGTGCACGCTCGTCTAAAAAGTGCTGCAGCTGCCGTTCATAGTCCTTCTTGGTCATCAGCGATTCCGAGGACGACGTCGGCTTGTCCAAAAACTTGACCGCAATGTTTTCGACGGTATCCGCCGTGATCTCGGTTTCACGCGTACGGTAAACGGGATAGAGCCCGTCCGCTTTGGTGCGAACGTCGGCGTGCGCGCGAACGACAAGGTGCTCGCTTTCTTTCAGCGGCTCTTCGTCCCAGCGGTCGGGGAAGACCTGCCGCCCGACGCCTTTTTGGGCGTCGCCTTGCGGCTCGTTCAGCTTTTGCTCCACGGTGTCGTCGCCCTTGTTGACAACAAACTCCTGCTCCGGCGTGGGCTGACACGCAGCAAGCAGCGCGAGCGCCAATACGATTACAAACAACCGTTTCATCTCGTTCACCTCAATATCCTCTGTTCCGGTCGATGATGCTGCCGTCGACCGCGCTGATCGTCAGAAGGGACTGTCCGGAAAACCACGATTTGGTCCCGGTCAGATCCTTTTCGGGCTCCCTCGCGTTGTAAGTGTATCCCATGAAATCCCACACCGGCAGCAGATACCGTTCGTTCGGCGCGTCCTTCTTTTTGACCTTCATGTAGGAGAGACAGATGCGCGTCACGACCATCTGCTCGACCGATTCCGGCTCGCCCTTTTCCGCGGGATCCAGATAGATCGAGCGGAAGATCTGCTGCTTGAAAAGCTCCATGATCCGTTCAAACGGCAGCAGCGTGATATTCTCGTTCTCCGTTTTGACGACGTCGAACGCGCTGTACCATGTGAACGCGACCACCTTGCCGTCCCGCACAAGCGCGCATGCATATTCGGGATGGACCGGGTCGTCATAATCCGAGGAAACGCCTGCCGACTGCTTTGCCGTATCGGAGCCGTGAAACGCGGAATACGGATAGCACGGGATGTCGTCCACGGTTCGGACCAGCGTGACCGTGTACTCCTTCGGCGGGAATTTTTCCGGTGAAAGGTTGAAATTCTTCAAAAACAGCTCTTCTTCATATGTGATTCCGGACGCAAGGAAAGACGCGTCCGTCATATCCGAAAAGAGCGTTTCGGCGACGCGCATTGCGTCCTCCTCCCTCGCATTTTCCGGCGTGCGGGCGTCGAAAGGCATCGGCGCGGAGCCTGTTTCATCATAGAAGTAGATGCTGTCTTCGGCGATCCCCAGATAGCGGTTCGTTTCGTCCGATACGATCGTGCGTTCGCTCGTAAAGCTGCCCGTCCACGGCTCCGAGGGTCCCGGCTCCGGAAGCTCGGCGTAGCTCTTCATGTGCTGATTCATGTTGAACTCCGCGCCTTCGCGATAGCTTTCATACGGAAAGCCCTCGCCGTAGATGCGGTTGTCGTAGTTGCTGATCTCCTGCGTGTATTCCTCGATCGTACGCTTTGCGCGGGTCTGATCCGCAAGCGCGCGGTTGTAGTTAAAATACGGCCCGTCGCCCAAAAGTAGCTTTGTGATATGTTCGCGCTCCTCGGGCGTGAAGGTTTTCACCTGCACCGTATACACCGGCACTTTTGATACGTTCGGGATCTCCACGTCCGCGTCGATCTGTACCTTGAGCGTGCCGCCGTAGACCTTGTTTTCGACCGCGTCCGTACAGCGCTCCGGCGCGCCGATCGCGTCCGCAAGCGTATTGACCGCCGCTTTAGGCTGTTCGCCTGCCGGCTCTTCCGCCGCAGGCGCATTCGCTTCGGCAGATGGCAACTGGACCGCATAGTTCGTCACCGGCTTGCTTTCGATGACGTCCTCGATCGTCCCGTCGCTCTTGTTGAACACAACCTCGTGCTCCGGCGTCGGTACGCAGGCGAACAGCAGGGCAAGCGATAAGCAAAGAATGATGATCCGTTTCATAGACTCTCCTTTCATACAACAATGCTGCCGTCGAGCGCGTTGATGCGCAGGACGCAAACATTCTGCAGATTGCTGTCGATGAAGTCGCTCCCGGAACGGATCGAGGCGACGAACTCCCACGCGGGCAGCAGATAAAACTCGTCCGTATTGTTTTCGATCGGGCAGCGCGCCATCACGAGCCGAACGCTGTGTACGTCGACGCCGAGCGGCTCGCCCTTGTTGACGTACATCACCATGCCGATGTATGAACGGAACAGCTCCTGCACACGCTCGAACGGCAGCAGCGCGGCGGCTTTATTCTCTGTACGAAGGATGCGCGAAGGACGCATATAGCGGAAGGTAACGACCTCGCCGTTCGCAATCAGAAACGTGATCGTTTCCGCCTCATAGGAAACGGTGTATTTTGGTTCGTCGACCACGCCCGCCGCTTCGGCGGCGCCGTCGAACCCGTTAAACCGGCGCACGTCCGACACGGGCAGCCCACCGTACAGCGGTTCGAAATACACCATAAAGCCGTCCACGTCACGCTCGCCGAACGCTTTAATGGACTTTTCGGTGGGGGCGATCCCGCGAAACGCTGCGTCGACGCCGACGTCACGAAGGATGCTTTCCGCAAGGCGTACCGCTTCGGCCTCCTCGTCCGTCTGTATTTCGGCGGTGACCGCATTGCCCTCGATGACATCCGGCGCGTCGAGCGCGTCGCGGTAGGCAATGCCCGTCGCGTTCATCTTAAGATAACGATAGGTCCCGTCACCGTTTTCCGCCATCAGGTCGAGCCCATCCGCGCCGATCAAGCCGTCCCACACAACGGGCGGCTGCGCATCCGGCGCATCGGCGTAATCCTTTGAGGCGCGCTGCAGCACATAGTCCCATTGCTGCCGTATCGATTCGTCGGTTTCCTTCTCCTTTTCGGCAACGCAGCGCTCCATCTGCGCCTTGTAGTACGCTTTCGTCCTGGTTCGGTCCGCAAGGAAGAAATCGCCGTCGCCGAAAAAGGTACGCATCAGCCGATACATCTGATCCGATTCCGGCGCAGCAAAGCCGATGCGGTACACCGACGCAACCCCGCTTTCGGGAACTGCGACCTCGGCGTTTACCGTGACGTCGAGCCGATCCATCGCCGCGGGAACCGAAAAGCTGTCCTTCCACGAATAGGTGCGCACGGCGGGTGCTTCCGGCGCGGTCGTTGCCTGCGCAGGCGCTTTTGTCGCGCCCGGCAGTGCTTCTATCACATCGCCGTTCGGCTCGCTGTCCGGTATGGCAGTCGCATGGATGATCTCCTCCAGCGTCCCTTCGCCCTTGTTCACTACAAACTCCTCCTCCGGCGTGGGCACGCAGGCGAGAAGCAGGGCGAAAGATAAGAGAATCATTGCTATACGTTTCATGGGGTCTCCTTTCTCAGCCCGCATACAGTAGCGAGCCGTCAACGCCGCTTATAATCAGCAGCACGTTGTTTTTCAGGTCATTTTCGTTGGCGAACAAGTCTACGCCGTTATCGCTTTTCTCGGAGGTCGTTCGCGAACCTTCAAACGTCCATGCGGGGATCAGCGCGTACCGGTCCGGCGCGTCCTTCATCGGCACGCGATAGTAGCCGAGCGAGACACGCGTCACCGCAATCTCCGCCGAGACCGTGCCGTCATCCATCCACGCATAGGACGCCTTCATATCCTTTTCAAACTGCTCCTGTATTTCCGAAAACGGCAGCAGCGCCGCGTTGCCGAGTTCGCCCACGATCTTCGAGGGACTTACGTAGCTTGCACTCGCCCGTCCGTCGTTTCGGTTCAGGCGAATCTGCAGCATTTCGTTCGGCCACGGCACGCGGTACGAGCCGACGTCGATCACCGTTTCCGTGAATGGAGAGGCGGCAATGCCGCCGTACTGAACGCCGTAACAGAAGCAAATCCAGTTCTTTCCGTCCATCACCGAAACGCAGACATAGCGATCGGAAATCCCGAGCTCGTCTATGAGTTCGTCCGCAAGCTGCCGTCCTTCCTCGACGGTTTCGATTTCATGATCCGCAAGGCGGCAGGCGGCGGAAAGGGCGTCGATGTGCAGCACGCTTTCCCGCTTATCGCTCGTCTCTTCCGCCTGCGGCTTCCAGAGCAGATCGGCGCATTCCGTCCCGCGCGCATCCAGGACGCGGCATTGCATCGCGCCGTATCGCTTCAGCAGTGCGTAATTGTCCACGGCCGTGACCGCGCCCTCCTCGGCGGTCCTGCGCATTTCGAACAGACGTTCCAGCTCGGCGTTCTGCGTGTTGATGTATGCGTCACGCTCGTCGATCGATGCGAACGACATCTCGTCGGTATGCGCCAAAAGCAGCCTGACTTGTTCGATCCACCGGTCAACGTCCTCGACCGTGTACGCCTGTCCGCTTTGATTCGGGATCAAGATCGACCCGTTTGGGATAAGCCGGTTCAGAAGACCGGCGGCGATCTGCGCATCGACGGCGACGGGCGTAACCTCCACGATCGGGAAGCGGTCGACGTCCGGTGTTTCAACGACGGCGTCGATATGTACGGTCACCGTTCCGTCGCGGAAGGAAAACTCCGCAGTCCATTGCTCCGGAACGTCTGCAAGCGTATCCTGCAACAGGTAATCCGGATCCACATGTACAGCGGCGGCATCGCCCTTATTTACGACAAATTCCTGCTCCGGCGTGGGTACGCAGGCAAGCAGCAGGACGAGGGAAAGAAAAATGAGGAACAAGCGTTTCATATCGGTGTACCTCAATATCCCAGCGCGGGGTTGATCACGCTGCCGTCGATCGCATTGATCTGCAGGTAACATCCGCTCGGGACGGACCAAACCGCTTCGCCGTCGTCAACCGACCATCCGAGTATAGCGAGACCATTCAGGTTTTCTCCGTGCACGACGAGACTGCCGTAAAACGACCAGACCGGCGCCAAAAGGTACGTTCCCGTCGCGCCCTCCTTGCGGATCCGTACGCTTTCAAGCGCGATCCGGTCGATCCGCAGCGTTGTGTCGGTAATCTTCAAGTCCGTGTAATTGCAGGCGTCTTTTGCTTCTTCAAGGGCAGGGAAGACCTCTACGCCAATCTGCCTCCGGAACGTATCGAGGATCGTATCGAATTGTGCAAGCTCCACATTTTCGTTGACGATGCGCGTCACGGTCGACGGCACATGCCACTCGAACCAGTTTACGCCGGTATCGCGCACGATGAAGTACGCATATTCCTGCTCGCAAGGCTCTGTGAACATGCGATCGCCGCCGTTTTGCGAATAATACCCGTAGACGTCCTGCTGAATCTCCGTCACAGCGCCGGGCATGCCGTTCACGGGACGCGTGAACCACAATACATACGCCTGTTCGTCGTGCCGTTCGTATTCTTCGCCGTAACGCGGACAGTCTGCCGCCAGAACGAGCACAGGCTCAAGTTCGGTTTCTCCGAGCTTTTCAAGGAACGTCCTTGCGATCGCAACCGCCTCGTCTTCGGTGATCGTAACGCCGCGCAGCGGTCCGCTGACCGGTTCATAACGCTCTGTCTGGCTGATCACATCGTCCATATTCATCAGGACGACAGTGCCGTCTCTGCGTGCTTCGATCGGGGAATGATACCTGCGTTCCGGTCGTCCGTAATCGATTTCCGCATCCATGCGACCGCGCGCGTTGTAGATCGCATCGGCAAGATCGGCGTCAAGTCCGTCCGTGCTCTCCGGCGCTTCGCGATAATACGCTTCCCATGCCTCTAATTGTTCGTTCAGATCCTTTCGCACATCCTCCCGTTCCGCTTCGGATAAGTGTGCATAGTCCTCATCCAAGCTCGCAAGTGAAGCCTGCAGCCCTTGAATCTCAAACAGAATGCCTTGACGGGTCATGTTTTCACCGCCTTCGGATTCGCGTACCAGAAGCTGACGTCCGTCCGCGATACTTTGGAGCATGCGGCGCGCCCATGCCGCGTCATAGTTTTGCGGTACGACCTCGGCGACTGGATAGAGATCGACTTCAGGCAGTACGACGTCGGCAGCGAGCTCGACAGTCAAGCCATCCGTTTCAAAGACGTCATCCACGCGCGACGGCGCCTCGAATCGCTTTTCTTCCTTAGGTCCCTCGGCGATCTTTTGTGTCAGAACGCCATCGCCCTTGTTGACGACAAATTCCTGCTCCGGTGTGGGTACGCAGGCAAGCAGCGCAAGCGATAAAAGAATGATAAGCAAACGTTTCATATTTAATCTCCTTAATACCCGTTCTCCGGATCGATGACAGTACCATCAATCGCGTTGATTTCAAGAACAGGCCATAATAATCCGGCGGAAGTCATATGCATGTCGGGATTGTCGTCCCTGACCCATTCGCCGAAGAAACACCAGACTGGGGTCAAAAGCGCGCGCTCCATCTCATACGGTTCCGCAATTCTCACAAGCCCGAGTGTTACGGAGCGGATCGTCAGTGTTGTGTTTTGAAAGTCATCACGCGCCGAAATACGGTCTATCTGCTGCTTCGCAATTTCTTCGATTTTCTCAAACGGCAGCAGCGGACAGTTTTCGGAAATCACTTCCGTCACGGCAAGAGGAGAATTCCATTTGAAGTGGAGCACCCCTTCGTCATTCACTGTGACGCTGATTTGCTCCCGCTGCCACGTATAAATAAACGAACCGGTTTCATCGCTTTGCGTCCATGTATCCAGATATGCGCCGGACGCATCGCCGTAATAAAAAGGCATCAGATGAACCGTATACGCGTGCCGGACGCGATCTTCCGGCTTCGGGATGTCGGCTTCATCGCTGTCCCAGAACACATCCGTAACGCGGGTTTTTACGAACGGGTCCATAAGGTTCTGTGCTGTTTCTATGGCTTTTCGCGGTGTTATTGCAACGCCTTCGCGTGTTTCGTCATACCGGGAAGGATCGATCCGTTCTTTGACGTTGTAATTCCATCCGACTGCATGATTGCCTTTCCTGCTGTATTCCGCACTCCAGAAATACGGCGATCCCGCTCTTCCTGCGGTGAAATTCATAAGATCACAAACCATTGCATTGTGATCAACAGGAGCCGAACATATCCCGCCCGTGTCGCCGATCGTGCCGTCCCAAACCGGATTGTCCGGCACATCGCCTTCGTCTGTCTCGTTATACAGTTTTTTCAATTCCTCCAGGCGTGTCGGAATGTCTTCCGCGAACTCGTCGATCTCTTCCTGCACAAAGCCCTCCCAGGAAGGATTGTCCGTGCTCGGATCGGCAAGCCGGTCCATCAACAGCGCGATTTCTTTCGCAATCGATTCTTTGGTCATCTCCTGCGGAAGCAACCGGTACACAGTGTCCGTCCCGAGAAATGCTTTTGCAAGCGCAAGGTTTTCCTCCGGTTTCATCTGTCGGCGCTCAACACGCAGCAGCGGAAAACCTCCGTCGGACAAGATCGTGATCGGCACGTCTGCAACAACATGTGTGCCTTGCCGTTCTGTGCAATAATCCCAAACGAGCGCCCCGGGCATCTGTTCTTTAACAGGCGCCGCAAAATCGTCCGCAGATGCATTTTCCTTTGCGTCAAGCACGGTCTCAACCATCTGTACGGTATCTTTCTGCTTCACGGCGTCCTCCTCCGGTGTGGGCTGACACGCCGCGAGCAGAACAAGCGATAATAAGATGAGTAAGAGTTTTTTCATAGGGTTCTCCTTATGATTGTTCGGTTCCGAGGAACATAAAGTTGTACTTGCGGATCGCGCGGAGGATGCCGAACATCAGCCCTGCGATCACGGCAAGGAAGATCAGATACGTTTGCCAAAGCCGCGGCAGCAGGTCGTAGCCGAAGTTGTGCATGTGGTACGTCGCCTGGTTCAAGGGGCTCAGCCAGCCCACCGCGACATTTGCCTTATACATCAGCTCGTCCGGCAGATTGAACATCTGCTTGATGAGCTCGGGATTCAGCAAAAGCCCGTAGAGCGAGAAGGCAAATGCCGCAACCACGCCCGCGCTCTTGCCGCGGAGGAGCTTCATGAACAGCATTAACAGCGCGAGCACGAGCGTGTACAGCAGCATCAGGAGGAAAATCGTCGCAGCGCATTGGAACGGACGCGACATCTCAAGCGTTTTGACGAGCGCCGGCAGCGCAACCGCTTTGCCCGCGCCGGAATAGCCCAAAATCGCCGCTGTTTCCGACCACATATTGCCGATAAAGCTGTTCTGCATGCAGATCAGCGTCGTCGCGATCAGAATGAAAACCATATAGATGAGCGTTGCAAGGATCAGGTATAAAAGCTGTCCCCACGCCCACGTCGAGCGCTTCATGCGGACGAGATAATACGGTACGCCCGCGCCTAAAAACGGAATGTCGGCAAAGAGCAGGACTAAAAGCAGCGAAATCAGCAGCACGGAATTTGCGTCGCCGAAGGTCCACACGAACGGCTCAAACGCCTGCATTGCCGTGCCCATGTCATAGGCGAATGACGCCGCTTTGTCCGAAAGCAGGAAGCACAGGATGAACGCCAGCGCGAACGTCAGCACGATGCGCACGTTGCCGCGCCACATGCGGAAGTTGTACCGCACGACCGCGCCGACCTGCGACAGCGTATAGAACGGCGAGTTCTGCTTTGCCGCCTTCATCGGCTTCGCTTTTTGAATGCGCTTTTCAAGCAGCTTCTGCGAGAAATCCTGCGCGGCATAGTGGTGCCGCTGCCGCTTGTCGTCACGAAGCTCCGTCTGAGAGGTCATGTAGAAGACGAGCTGCAGAATGAGCACAAGCATCAGAAGCGTCAGCGCCGCGCTCTTGCCCTCCAAAGGCCACGCACCCTGCATGGTCAGATAGTTCTTCGGATTCAGCATGAAGGTGGAGCGAAAATATCGCTCCTGCAGAATGATCAAAACATAATAGAAGATAAACGGCGCAGCATACGCAAGGTACACATTCTGCGTCAGCGACGAGCAAAGAAGCCCGACACTTGCCCACATCGCGCCGGAAAGGAAAAACAGAAAGCAGCGCAGGATGATGTCCGGGATCTTGGATTCGACCGCCCATTCGCCGTAAACCTCCATCGGGGAGAACACGAGCATAAAGATCCCCAGCGCCGTCAAAATGCCGAGCACGAGCGCCAGCCCGCCCGAGACCGCCGCGCCGATCCCTTTGCCGAGGATGTAGCGCGTGACGCTGGTACGCGTCAGGTACGGCTTCAGGTACCCGGACTTCACATCGTCGGTGAACGCGGTCGTATAGGGGATCGCGGCAAGGATCGGCACCGCAAAGAGGATAATATCGCTTGAAAGCGCGTTCAGCAAAAGCTCGCGGTGATAGCCGTAGAGCACATAGCCCTCCTCCATGCGGAATACGCGCAGCGCGTCCGAAAACGCACCGATCAGAAGGCACAGTACCATGCCGCCATACGCGATCAGAAACGATCGCCCGAAGATCGCCCGTTTGATGTCTCCCAAGATCTGTCTCATACCGTTTCCCTTTCATGCGCCGATGGCGCAGTTCCTGTGCACCGTATCGTTCATGGCGAAGCCGATTCCTCGACGCCTCATCCACCGCAAGCGGTCCGCCTGAATGGTCTCACATGGTCGCAGTACGTCGCTGACGCTTCTTCTGCTCTCTGTTCGATCCGCACTGCGCCTCGCTTCTCCTCGCGCAGCGAGCGCTCGGCTCCGTGCCCCCTCGAGGGGAAGGCTTTTCTTTCGAGGCTTCCCCTTGAGTAACCGCTGAATAAAGCGGCTATTTCAGCGAGAAGACCGGTTATCATTGAAAAAACGACTCGAATGTCTCGTTCTTTCATGTTTCATGCCCTCATTTTGTGCTTTAGAGCAGCTTTGGGCATAGT
>JAEESS010000057.1 GCA_016286445.1 Bacillota bacterium | reverse complement strand
TTAGATGGCGAAAGGCAAGGTATAAAGGGATCCAAAAGAATCAGGATTATGCCTACCTTGCCTTTGCGAGTGCGAATCTGTATATGCTTACACGATATGTGTAATGCGCAGGATAACTATGCCCAAAGCTGCTCTAAAGCACAAAATGAGGGCATGAAACATGAAAGAACGAGACATTCGAGTCGTTTTTTCAATGATAACCGGTCTTCTCGCTGAAATAGCCGCTTTATTCAGCGGTTACTTGGGGAGAAGGTGTCACGACGAAGGAGCGACGGATGAGGGGGCACGCAAAAAGCGCATGCTTTTGCGGATCCGATCGCAGGAAATCGCCCGCTTGCTCCCTCCCCCTCATCACCGCCTGCGGCGGAGCTTCTCCCCAAGGAGAAGCCAAGACGTGCGCAATTCCGTACGCGCAACGTCTCCCCAAGGAGTTCGCGCCTTGACAGATGCGTTGCCTTTCTCTACAATGAACCTATATATCCGATCAAAAACCATCGCTAACGTCGCTGTCCCGTTCCCTGCGCCTCAACATGACGCCCGAGGAACGCAAGCTATGGTATTGTTTTTTAAACCCTCCCCTTTACCTTTCATCGACAAAAGGTGATTGGTTCGTATATTGCCGATTTCTACTGCGCCGAGGCGCATCTGATCATCGAGCTCGACGGTTCGCAGCACTATGAACCGGAAGCGCAGCATTATGATGCAGAACGAAACGCGTATTTTCTGAAGCCCGGAATCACGACTTTGCGTTTTACCAATCGTGAAGTCAACAAATGCTTCCGCGCAGTTTGTGAAGAAATTTACCGGCACTTGCCGATCAGTGAATAGCAAAAGAACGCCCTTGCAAGGCGTTCTTTTCGATTGTGCGATTATTCGGCTTTCTTCACCGCGGGGGCTGCCTTGGCGCGGGTCTTGCGGCCCGAGGGCAGCTTCGGCTGCGGTTCGCCGTCGCGGATGAGCCGCGGCGGAGAGAGCTTGTTGATCGTGTCCGCCGTGATCTCGCAGGCCCTGACGCCTTCCTCGGAGGGGATGTCGTACATGATGTTCAGCATGACGTCCTCCATGATGGCTCTGAGACCTCTGGCGCCGGTCTTGCGTTCGATCGCCTTCTTTGCGACCTCGCGAAGCGCGTCTTCGGTGATGACGAGGTCCACGCCGTCCATCTCGAAGAGCCTGCGATACTGCCGCGCAAGCGCGTTCTTCGGCTCGGTGAGGATCTCCACGAGCGCGTCCTCGGTGAGGTTTTCGAGCGTCACGATGATCGGCACTCTGCCCACAAACTCGGGGATCAGACCGAACTTCAGCAGGTCCTCGGGCAGGATGTCCTTTAAGATCGTACCGACGTCCATCTGCTTCTGCGAGCGGACCTCGGCGCCGAAGCCCATGAGCTTAGAGCCCGTGCGCTTCTGGATGATCTTGTCGATGCCCGTGAACGCGCCGCCCACGATGAACAGGATGTTCGTGGTGTCGATCTGCAGGCATTCCTGCTGCGGATGCTTTCTGCCGCCCTGCGGGGGGACGTTTGCCACGGTGCCTTCGAGGATCTTCAAAAGCGCCTGCTGTACGCCCTCGCCGGAGACGTCGCGGGTGATGGAAACATTCTCGCCCTTCCGCGCGATCTTGTCGATCTCGTCGATGTAGACGATGCCCATCTGCGCCTTGGCGATGTCGTAATCCGCCGCCTGGATGAGCTTCAGAAGAATGTTCTCCACGTCGTCGCCGACGTAGCCCGCCTCGGTCAGCGCGGTCGCGTCCGACATGGCAAACGGCACGTCAAGGATCTTCGCAAGCGTCTGCGCGAGCAGCGTTTTGCCGCAGCCCGTCGGTCCGAGCATGATGATGTTGCTCTTTTGCAGCTCAACGTCCTCGTCCTTGCCGCCCATCAGCCGGATGCGCTTATAGTGGTTGTACACCGCAACGGCAAGCGCCTTCTTTGCGTCCTGCTGTCCGATCACATACTGATCGAGCGCCGCCACGATCTCCGCGGGCTTCGGGATGTCCTCTTTGGTGTATGCGGACTGCTGCTCGTTCGGCTGCTCGTAGCGCATATCCTCCTGCACGATCTCCCGGCACAGCTCAACGCACTCGTTGCAGATATACACGTTCGGGCCCGCAATCAGCTTGCGGACCTCACTGCGCTGCTTGCCGCAGAAGCTGCAGCGTACGCGGTCGAAATTGTCTCTGTCTCTTGTGCCTGCCATTCCGTTATCTCCTCGGTGCAATGATTTCGTCTACGATGCCGTAGTCCTTCGCCTGTTCCGCCGTCAGGAAGTTGTCGCGCTCGGTGTCGCGCTCGATCGTTTCGAGCGGCTGACCGGTGCGTTCGCTTAAGATCTGATTCAGGCGTTCCTTGATGCGGATGATCTGTTCCGCGTGGATGCGGATATCCGTCGCCTGTCCCTGCGCGCCGCCGCTGGGCTGGTGGATCATGATCTCGCTGTTCGGCAACGCCTTGCGCTTGCCCCTTGCGCCAGCCGCAAGCAGGAACGCGCCCATGCTTGCCGCAAGCCCGACACAGATCGTGCTGCATTCGCACTTCAGATACTGCATCGTGTCATAGATCGCAAGCCCCGCGCTGACGGAACCGCCCGGGCTGTTGATATACAGGAAAATGTCCTTGTCCGGATCCTCCGCCTCCAGAAACAGCATCTGCGCGATGACGAGGTTTGCGGTATCGTCGTCGATCGGACCTCCGAGAAAGATGATGCGATCCTTCAAAAGCCGTGACCAGATGTCATAGGAGCGTTCGCCGTGGCCGGACTGTTCAACCACCATCGGTATCAGGTTCATAATAACTCCTTCCCAAATTCGGTCAGTCAAACACTTTGACTGACCGGTTTTTCACAGCTTCCGCTAAAAAACCCTTCGGGTTTCCGGGCAGCGGAAGCTGCAATGTGTAAAATTCGCCGCATATGTCGCCGATTTTTACGGATTCTTCTCCGTTCTTTCTCCGAAAGGTTCGCTCGCGCGTCTGCAACGCGCCTGCGATGCTTACGGTTTTTGACGGATTTGCGTTTTGGTTATCCTCTCTTGCCTCCCTTGTGTAAAGGGAAGTGGCAGCCGTCAGGCTGACGGAGGGATTGTTGTCCTTACTCCGCCTTTTCCGGCTCGGTCTCGACCGCCGCGTCGGAGATCAGTCTGACAGTCTTGTCGATCACGATGCGGTCCGCAAAGTATTCACGGTCCGCGTCGGTGAGCTGCGCCTTGAAGGTCTCGACGTCCGTGTTGCCGTTTTCGGCATACTTTTTGATCTCCTCTTCGATCTCTTCGTCGGTCGCGGTGACGTTTTCCGCCTTGGAGACCGCCTCGATCACGAGCTGCATCTTAACGCGCGCTTCCGCTTCGGTGCGATAGGTCTCGCGCATCTTGTCCTCGGTCGTGTTGAGGTAGCCGAGGTAGGTGTTCCAATCGAGACCGCTGCCCGCAAGACGGTACTTGATGTCCTGCAGCATGTACTCGACCTGACGCTCGATCATGCAGTCCGGAATGTCCACGGTCGCGTTGTCGCACGCGCCCTTCAGCGCGATGTTCTCACGCATGTTGTCCAGGCTCTGCTTCTTTTCTTCGAGCATTTTGGCCTTTTTGTCCGCCTTCCATGCATCGACGGTCTCAAACTCGGAAATGTCGCCGATAAAATCGTCGTCGATCTCCGGAAGCTCCTTCTTCTGGACCGCCTTCACCGTGCAGGCAAACACCGCCGCCTTGCCCGCGAGGTGCTCCGCATGGTAGTCGGTCGGGAACGTCACGTTGACGTCGCGGGATTCGCCCGCGCTGACGCCCACGAGCTGATCTTCAAAGCCCGGGATGAACGTGTTGCTGCCGAGGACCAGCGTCTGATCCTCCGCCGTGCCGCCGTCGAACTTCTCGCCGTCGACGGAGCCCGAATAGTCGAGCAGCACGCGGTCGCCCTTCTCCGCGGGACGGTCCACGTCCGCAAAGCGCGCCTGATGCTCGCGCTCCGCTTCGAGCGCGTTCTGAACGTCCTCGTCGCTTACAGTATAGTCCGCCTTCGGCACCGCAATACCTTTGTATTCGCCGAGCGTGACTTCGGGCTTCAAGGTGACCTCGGCAACGAAGGTGACGCCCTCGTTCTCGCCGATCGAAAGAATATCCACGTCGGGACGGTCGACCACGAACAGATCGTGCTCCTTCACCGCCTCGTCATAGGGCTCGCCCCAGCAGAGCTCGAACGCGTCCTCATAGAAAACGCCTGCGCCGTAGTAGGTCTCGATGACCTTGCGCGGCGCGTGACCCTTGCGGAAGCCCTGGACCGGATAGCGGCCCGCCGTCTTCTTGTATGCATCGTTCAACGCCTTCCGGAAGGTTTCCGCGTCGACCGTGATCGTCAGTTTTCCCTTGTTCCCCTCAAGCTTTTCAAATTGTGCCATGTTTGTTACTCCTTATCTATTTCCTTGCAAGCCGAATCATCGGCATTCTTCGCCGGATTGTGGTATCATACCACAAGCCCCCGGCTTTTGCAAGCATCGAAGCGGTTTTTCACGCTCATGTTGCAAAAAGTTTGCAATGCGCCGTCCGAAGGTCCCGCCGCGTCCTTGACCCATCCCGCGATCTGTGGTAAGATAGAGTGATTTTGAATGGGCATATGAGGATGAAAGCATTATGGAACGGTATTGTCTGATCGCCAACCGCACGTCCGGCAGCGGAACCGCCGGCGCCTATATCGACCGTGTGAGGGAGCTGCTTCAGGCGCGCGGCGTCGATTTTGAGATTCGGGAAACACAGTATCCGGGTCACGCGACGGCGCTTGCGAAGGCGGCGGTCGACGACGGCTTCGACGTGATCGTTGTCGTTGGCGGCGACGGCACGCTGCGGGAGACCGCCATGGGCGTCGCGCATACGGACCGGATTCTGGGGCTTCTCCCCTGCGGCACCGGCAACGACTATGCCCGCGCGCTTCATATCCCGACCGAAACGGAAGCCGCGCTCGACGTCCTTCTGAATGGACAGAACAAGGTCGTCGACGCCGGCATGGCGAACGATCAGATCTTTTTCAACATCGCCGGCTTCGGCTTCGACGTGGACGTGCTGGACTATACCGAGGAATTTAAGCCGAAGTGCAAAAACGGCGAGACCGCGTACCGGCTCGGCGTCTTAAAGGCGGTCTTCGGGCTGAAGCTGCGCAAAACGACGCTGACGTTTCCGGACGGCACGATCGAACGGAACGTGCTGATGGCGGCGGCGGGCGTGGGCACGCATTTCGGCGGCGGCATGAACGTGCTGCCCGAATCCGATATGTCCGACGGACTTCTGGACGTGTGCATCGCGCACGACGTCAACCGGCTGCGGCTTTTGAGCCTGCTGCCGAAGTTCATCAAGGGAAAGCACCTCGGACTTCCCGTGATCACCTACCGGAAAACGACCGAGGTCTCGGTCGTGTGCGATCCCGTCTCCCGCATCGAGGTGGACGGCGAACGCATGGACGGCACGCCGGTGACCTTCCGCGTGCTGCCGGGCGCGCTGACCGTTCGCGCGCCGAAATCCAACTGATACGGAGCGTCTTTCATGAGCAGGCTCGGCGAACACATTCGCGAATATATCCGCGACAGCGCGGACCGCAAGCTGACGGTCGGTCGGATGGCCGTATCGCGGCTCGCGTTTTTCGGGCTTGCCGCAGGTATTGTGATCGTCGGGGCGGTCGCGCTGATCGCCGTGCTGATGTCAAAGCGGGAAAAGGGTCTGACCTTTGCGCGCGCGGACGTGATCTCCGGCTACACCTACCGCATGAAGGACGATCTCCTTACCTACCGCACGAAGGACCGGCTCTATACCTACGACGGCGCAAAGGACGTCTCGACCTACTACCCGATCGCAAACATCGAGGGCTATGACACCTCCGATTCCATGACGATCGTATACGCCGGCTCGCAGTTCAAGATCCAGGGCTGGAAAAATACGATGGCGCTGTCGTACGGCACGATCCTCGACGTACGCGCAGGCCGCAACTATGCCGCGCTGCTGTACCGGATCCCCGCTGCGGACCGTGACGAGCGTTTTATCGAGATCATCAACCGGAACCAGCAGTCGGTCAACAAGATCTCCTTCAAGGACAGCGAGATCGTCGGCTTTGATTTTCTCGACACGGGATCGACCGAGCTGCTGTGGGTCTCCACGATGGACGTCGGGCAGTTCACCGAAGAATCCATCGTCCGCATCTATGACTGCGGCAAGGACGGCACGATGATCCACTACACCTCGCCGTTCTACAACCAGGCGATCTACAACCTGTATCTTTCGGACCGCTGTCTCTTTATGGTCGGCACGCAGTCGATCATCCGCTACGACCGCGAGGAAAACGGCTTCTCCGCCGAGCGCGATCGCGTGCGGGTCTACGGCAGCACGATCGTCGACTTCTCCGCAGGCACGGAGACCGCGTATTTCATTGCGCTGCCCGTCGCCGCCGAGGGCGAGGAGAACAGCCTCGTACGGCTCATCACGATTTCCGAGACCGACGACCTTTGGTCGAACGTCATGCAGAAATACATGCCGTCGCCGGTGATCGGCGCGTACCTGTTCAACGGAACCATCTGCGTGTTCACGCGCGAGGACTTTCTGCAGTTCTCCTTTGCGGGGAAAAAGCTTTTGGACCTCGAAGCGCAGCATCAGCCGGTCGCCGCGTTCCGCTGCAGCGACCAGGGGTTCTTGGTCGTGACCGAACAAAGCTGTTACCGTGTCACGCTCGACTGACGCGGAAAGGAGGCAAACGTGATCATAACCATCCTGATCCTGGTCGTTTTGGGACTGTGCATTCTTGCCGGATATTACCGCGGGGTCGTTTATTCCGCCGTAAGCATCGGGCTTACATATCTTTCGTTCTTCCTCGCGCTGCTGCTGATCCCCGCGATCGCCGCGCCGGTGCGGCAGAGCAAAACGCTCTACGGCAGCCTGCTCTATTATTTCGAGGGCTATGAGTTTGTCAGCAAGACAAGCGTAGAGCTGATCCACGATCCCGTTACATCGATCGACGGCGAGACGCTCTCCGCGGTCATCGAAAACGCCGAAATGCCCCTGCCGCTGGGCAGCGCGGTGCGCAGGAACATCCGCACGGAAGCGTATAAAGCCGCGAAGATCACCACGCTCGGCGACTACTTCAACCAGACGATCGTCGACGTCGTGCTGAACATCCTGTCGCTTTTGCTTCTGTTCACGGTGTTACGCGTGCTGTTCGGCTTTATTCTGCGCATGGTCGATTACGGCAGGCGGGGCTTGCCGACGCTGAAGCGCTTCGATCCGCTGTTCTCCTGCGGGATCGGCTTTTTGCACGGCGTCACAATGCTCTATATCGTTTTTCTGATCACGCCGGTCGTTCTCACGATCGTGCCGAGGCTCGGGCAGATGATCGTCGATCCGCCGCTTGCGGGCTTCTTCTACCGCATGAATCCATTCATGTGGCTGATCCCGACGATGTAAAGCGTTTCCGATCGGTCCCGGCGCGGCGATGCATTCCCGCGCCGGTTTTTTACGGCGCCGAAAGGCGGAAAATCGCGGCTGCGGCGATCCGCCGGAATGACCGTCGATCGTAATGATATCGATTCTGATTACATACGATGCAGTTATAAAAGACAGAGGTTTTGAATGACCTCTGTCTTTATCAATGTAATGATATCGATATATCGATACTAATTATATCGATAATAATTATATCTACCTAATTATATCTATCTAATTATATCTATCTAATTATATATTGATATACGACGTAAATGCGAAAAATCCTCTTTTTTTCCTGTGAACTTTTTCGCATCTTTTTCCGGGAATTTTCCGGTTCCGGTTGTTTTTATTTCCCGACGCAGAAGTTTGCAAAGATCCGGTCGATGACCTCGGCGTCCACGTCCGTGCCGGTGATCGCGCCGAGCGCATGCAGCGCCTCCGAAAGGTCGGTCGCGATGCAGTCAAGCTCTGTCTGTTCTTCGGCATGCTTGATCGCTTCCAGCGCGTGTTCCAAAGCGTTGAGATGCCGTTCGTTGGTGATCGCGTCCGTCGACTGCGACGCAGGCTCCGCGATCGCGCGGATCCGTTCCCTTAGGGCGTCGATCCCCTCTCCCGTTTTACAGCTTGCAGGCAGCGCGTCCGGGATCTTTCGCCCGAGGTCGCACTTGTTAGCGAGCACGATCCGGGTCTTTCCCTCCGTCGCCGAAAGCAGCGCTTCGTCCTCCGCCTTCAAATCCTCGCTGCCGTCCAGCACGAGCAGCACGGCGTCCGCGGTTTCGAGCGCCTTTTTTGCGCGGTCGACGCCGATGCGTTCCGCTTCGTCCGAGGTCTCGCGCACGCCCGCGGTGTCGATCAGCCGCACCGGTACGCCGCCGATCGAAAGCCGTTCGTCCAGCACGTCGCGGGTCGTTCCCGCCGCCGCGGTCACGATCGCGCGGTCCTCGCCCAGCAGCAGATTCATCAGCGAGCTCTTGCCGACGTTCGGACGCCCGAGGATGACCAGCTTCAGTCCGTCGCGCAGCACGCGCGCGTTTCTGCCCTCTTCGAGCAGCTCCCGCACCGTTTCCCCGGCAGCGTGAAGATCGTCGTATACGGTCGTATAGGCGCTTTCCTCCGCCTCATCCGGATAATCGATCGCCGCTTCGATCGCCGAGCGCGCGTTCAGAAGCCGGTCCTCCACCGCGCGCACGCGGCGGCTGACGCTGCCGGAAAGCTGCAAAAGCGCGGACCGCAGGCTGCTTTCCGCCTGCGCGTTGATCACGTCCATGACCGCTTCGGCTTCCGAAAGGTCCATTCTGCCGTTCAGAAACGCGCGGCGCGTAAACTCGCCGGGACCGGCAGGCACTCCGCCCGCCCGGGAAAGCGCAGAAAGCACGCAGCGCACTGTCGTCATGCCGCCGTGACAGTGCAGCTCCAGCATATCCTCGCCGGTATAGCTGTTCGGCGCCTTGAAAAAGACCGCCATGCAGTCGTCGAGCACGTTCCCGTTCAGAGAGATGCGCGTATGCCGCATGCGGCAGGGCGTGTCGCAGACGGGCTTGTCCAAAAGCCGTTCCGCGATCGCGCGCGTTTGTTCGCCGCTCACGCGGATGATTGCGATCGCGCCGCCGATCGCCGAGGACGGCGCAAAAACGGTGTCAAAGGATTCGATCATAGGAATAAAGAGAAAGCCGCAGAAACTGCGGCAGTTCGTTCGGTTCTGTCACTTATCCGGCGTGATGATGACGCGGCGGTTCGGCTCCTCGCCTTCGCTGTGCGTCGTGACGCCTTTGAAGCCCTGCAGCGCGGAATGCAGCACGCGGCGCTCATAGGGGTTCATCGGCTCCATCGCAACGGAGCGTCCGGTCCGCGCGACCTGCGCGGCGTTCTTGCGGGCAAGGCGGCGGAGCGTTTCCTCGCGGCGCACGCGGTAGCCCTCGGTGTCGACGGAGACGCGGCGGTAGCCGTTCTCCTTGCGGTCCTTGTTCATGTACAGCGAAACGATGTACTGGATGGCGTCGAGCGTTTCACCGCGTCTGCCGATCAGAAGACCGTCGGTCGAAGAGACGATGTTGAGCCGGAGACCGTCCTCGGTCTCTGCCGCTTCGACGGTCGCTTCGATCTTCATCTGCTTCAGAAGCTCGGTGAGGAAGATCGCTGCGTCGTTCTCCTTTGCCAGCTCTTCGCTGTATGCGATCGCGGGCGCTTCGGGTTCCTTCTCGCGGCGTGCGGCGTTTTCGCGCTTCGGCTTTTCCCCGCGCTGCTTGCGCTCGCGGCGTTCGCCGTTGTCACGCTTCGGGCGGTCCGCCTTATGCTCGTGCGCGGCGGCTCTTTCCGCCTCAAAATCCGGGACCACCGGCACCTCGCGCTCGGTAAGACGCACGATCGCGTTCTTGGCGCCGATGCCGAAAATGCCCTTGCTTTCCTTCTGTACGATTTCCGTAACGACCTCGTCGATCGTCAGCCCCATCTCGTTGAGCCCGTGAAAGATCGCCTCATCGATGTTGCGTCCGGAAAATTCCATACTTCTCATATGTATGATTACCTCCTGGGTAGCGGTTTACTCTTTTTCGGCTGCTGAACGAACGTCCCGTCAGCCATCTGCTGCTGCATCTTCTTGAAGACCGTCGCGTTCAGGATCAGGGTGATGCCGAGCGAAATGACGTTGCTGAAGATCCAGTAGAACGCAAAGGTCGAATCGTACTGATAGCAGAAGAAGACCGACATGGCGGGCATCATGAACATCATGACCTTGTTCATGCCCTGCGTCTGCGCGGCGGGATCGTTCTTGTCGCCGGATGCGGACTGCGGCATCGCCTGCTTCTGCTGACGCTGCATGATCCAGGAGGACAGGAACGTCGTTGCGCCGGCGACGATCGGCAGGATCGCAAAGCCGTTGGACATCTTCTCGTATACGCCGCCGATCAATGCGGTGTTGGACGTGATCGGCTCGACGAAGCTCTTGTACGCCTGCATGAACGCAGCGCCGCCGTCCTGTGCGAACACATACTGCACCGTGCCGTCCTCGGCGATCGTCTTCGTAAAGAAATGCAGCTCGTAGAGGATGCGGGTAAGCGCCTCTTCATTATTCGAGAAGAAGATGAAATCCTTGATGTTGTTGGTCGTCGTGAACGTTGCCCAGAACGTTCTTGCGTCCATCAGCGTGCCGCCTGCCGCAAGGTTGTCCGGACGCCAGATATTGGTAATCCAGAGGAAGCGGGATGCGGCGAATGCTTCGGCGCCCTGTCCGGCGTCGATCTTCAGCATCAGATCGAGCGTCTGCTGGTTGGACCATGCGCGGAACGCGGCGAAGAACATGAACAGCAGCGGCATCATGATCAGCATCGGAAGGCAGCCGCCGAGCTGGGAAACGCCGCGCTCCTTCATGAGCTTGCGCTGTTCCGTTACGAACTTCTGCTGATCGTTGCCGTATTTCTTTTTAAGCTTTTCGATCTCCGGTTGGATCGCCTGCATCTGGATGCCGGATTTGCGCGATTTGATATCGGAGAAGATGGTCAGAAGCTTGATCCCGAGCGTGAACAGGAAGATCGTCAAAACGACGACCCAGCCGCCGGTCGAGAACAGCGTGCACATCTGCCGATAGACCCAATCCATCGCGACGAACAGCCATCTGACGAGGAAAAAGGATGAATTCATAGACGGTTCTCCTTGTGTTTTTTCGGTTCGGGAACGGGGTCGTATCCGCCTTTCGCAAATGGATTGCATCGTAAAACGCGCCAGATCGCAAGCCCTGTGCCCTTGATGACGCCGTGCTTTTCAATCGCCTCCATCGCATATTCGGAGCAGGTCGGCGTGTAAATGCACGCATCCGGCAGAAGCGGCGAAATGTTTCGCTTATAGAAGCGCAGGATTGCAAGAAGCACGCGCTTCACGCTTTGTCCCTCCAAAGCCCGGCGCGCCTCAGAAGCGTTTCCATCTCCCTGGAAAGCTCCGGAAAAGGCGCCGAGAGCACCTCCTGCTTTGCGACGAAGATCACGTTGAAGCCGCCGGAAATGCTGTGGAGCAGCGGCGTCAGCGCTGCGCGCATGCGGCGCTTTGCGCGATTTCTCTGTACGGCGTTGCCGATCCGCTTCGACACCGAAAAGCCGATGCGGACCGTATCAAGGCGGCTCTTCGCGTAGACCAGCGTGAACAGCGGGAGGCTTTGCGACCGACCGCGCGCATAGGTATAGCGAAATTCCTTATGCCGTTTCAGAGAATAGGACCGATCCACCGAATACGAGTTCCCTTAATAAAGCAACATACGGCAAGCGAAGTGCCTGCCGCAAGCGCTCTGTCTCACAAATTTGGACAAATAAAACCCTGCCGATGCGATTACGCGCTCAGCTTCTTGCGGCCCTTGGCGCGTCTGCGCTTCAGAACATTACGACCGTCCGCAGTCGCCATACGCTTGCGGAACCCATGCACCTTGCTGCGCTGTCTCTTCTTGGGCTGATAGGTACGTACCATATCCTACACCTCTTTCTTCCGAATATAGTGATGGCGCATAACGCCAAATTAACCTTTCCCATTATAGGGGATGCCCCCGAAATTGTCAAGGACTAATTTTCACGCGGCTTAGCCGCTATTCATGCAGCGGGAAAACCGTTATTTTTCGCTTTCGAACCGGAACGGATCCGCGATGCGGTCTTTGCTCCAGAACGTGATCGCGCGGCGCCAGAGCGCGTGCGCGTGGATGCGATCGTGCCAGAGGATGCGGCGCAGGAGCTTTTTCAGCGTCCAAAGCTCGCCGTCGCGCGCGGTATACACCTTCGGCGCAAGGAAATCCGGCGTCGATTCGATCGCGCGGAACAGGCGTTTGCGGTTTTCCAAAAGCCCGCCCTCGTTCTCGAACGGAACGCCGATCGCGTCCGCATAGTATTCGAGCGTGTTGTTCGTATGCTCCGCCATCTCGCGCGCCGAGCACGGGATCTTGCCGTAGAACGTACGGCGGGATTTCCGGAGCGCCCGGTCCCTCTGCGGGATCGAGGCGATGAGCTTTTCAAAATCCTGCGCGGAGCGGATGCAGAGCTGCTTCTTCTGTGTGTACTCCGCCATGTCCATCGGAAGCCGCTCGGACGGAAACAGCACGTCGCTGTCCGCGTCTTCGACGCGAAGGTCCGTCTGATGCGCGTGCGTCACGACAAAATCGGACTCCGCCAGATTCGGGAGCGGCGCACCGTGCGCCCACGCGGCATATTCGGACAGCGCTTTCGGAAACTTCTCCAGCGCCTTCGACACCGTTTCTCCGCGCGAATACGCGCCCGGGTACGAATCCGCCCAAAGCATCGCGCCGCGTTCGCTGTATTCCGCTATGACCTCGATATGCGCCATATTTATCTTCCTTCCTGTCTGCGGATGCGTGTTATGATCTCGTTCGCCTTTGCGTAAACCTGCTCGGGATCGACGTTGAACGTGTACTGCCCGCGTTCATAGAGGATCTTCCCCGCGACCATCGTGAATGCGACGTTTGCCTTGCTGCCGCTGTACACGACGTTCTTTGCGATGTTGTTGATCGGCTGCATATTCGGCGTATGGAGATCGAGCATGACGAGATCCGCCTGTTTGCCGACCGCAAGGCAGTCGCAATCCCCGATCCCCATCATCCTTGCGCCGACGGAGCAAGCAGAATGCAGCACGCGGATCGGATCCGCCGCCGCCGCGCCAACGGTCAGCTTCTGCAGTCCCGTTGCGAGGAACATCTCGCGGAACATATCGAGGCAGTTGTTGCTCGCCGGTCCGTCCGTGCCGATCGCGACCGGGATCCCCTCCCGATAATACGTCTCGATCGGCGCGACGCCGCTCGAAAGCTTGACGTTGCTGCCCGGGTTCGTGCAGACGTACAGCCCGCGCGCTTTCATGATCCTGAGATCGCCTTCGCGCGGGTGCACCATATGGAACCCGCCGCCGCCGTATTGGAACATACCCAAAGAATCCAGATACGCGATCGGGGACATGCCGGTGCGCTTTATACAGTCGTCGACCTCCGCCGCCGTTTCCGAAAGATGCGTAAAGACCGGCTCTTTGAGCTCCTGCGAAAGCGCGGCAAGGTCCCGTAAAAGCGGTTCGCTCGTCGTATATTCGGCATGGAACCCGATCCGGCAGTTGACCAGCGGATCGAAGCGATTCAGAAGCTCAAAATCCTGCTTTGTCGATTCCGCCGTTCCGCCGTAATCGTTCGCCGCGCCGCAGATCGTAAAGCGAAAGCCCGTGTCGCGCGCGCATTCGGCGATGCGCTCCACATGGTAGTACATATCGAACGCCGCCGTGACGCCGCCGGAAAGGTATTCGAGCACGGCAAGCTTGGTGAGGTCGTAGATGTCGTTGCCGGTCAGATGCGCTTCCATCGGGAAGACGTCCTCGTGCAGCCAGTTGTGGAGCGGCTTATCGTCTGCAAAGGACCGCAGAAACGTCATCGCGGAATGCGTGTGCGCGTTCTTGAAGCCCGGCAAAAGCAGATTGCCCTCGCAGTCGATCTCGCGGTCGAACGCGGGCAATTCACGCCCGTTCGGATCGCCGACCAGCGCGATGCGGTCGCCCTGTACCCAAAGCTCGCCCGAAAGCACCGTTCCGTCCGCCGTTTCCATCGGCAGAATGCGCGCGTTATAAAACCGAATGTTCATGCCGTCCCCTCCCGTTGCAGAATGAAGAATGAAAAATGAAGGAATGAAGAAATTCGGATACGGTTTTTTCCGCGATCCGTATTTCCTTTGTATCTTTTAGTATAACACGCGATTCACGACTATTTCGTGTCGGAGGGATGAACACTCTGTAAACACACACGCGGCAAAGCCGATTCATATCTGCAGGACCATTCATGTTCCGCAGGAACAATTCATGCGATGCAGGCGCAATTCATGACAACCCTCCCGGCTCGCTTCGCGATCCACCGGCAAGATTGTATGCATATCCCGTAGTCCGCCGAAGCAGCGGAACGGGAAGATGATATCTTCCCCTACGAATGCAAATACCACCGTAGGGGGGATGGCGACGCGCGCTTCCGATTCGCTTCATCCCGCGGCTTTCGGCGTTCATCTCCGCGCCCCCTCGGAGGGGAAGGCTTTTCTGTTCTTGGCTCCCCTGTGCAAGGGGAGCTGTCACGGCTTGCCGTGACTGAGGGGTTGTTCATGCCCGCAGCACAATTCATGACAACCCTCCCGGCTCGCTTCGCGATCCACCGGCAAGATTGTATGCGTATCCCGTAGTCCGCCGAAGCAGCGGAACGGGAAGATGATATCTTCCCCCACGAAAGCAAATCCATCCGTAGGGGGATGGCGACGCGCGCTTCCGATTCGCTTCATCCCGCGACCTTCGGCGCTCATCTCCGCGCCCCTCAAGGGGAAGGCTTTTTGGACCGTGAGTTGTTTCTGCGGGACGAAATGATTATATATTGTTGAAAAGACCGCCCGCCGGTTTGACACCGTACGGCGCAAATGATATTATAAATAGGTACGGTCATACTCTGACCATAACTATTCATTCAGGAAGGAACGTGTATGAATCATCTGACAGAAAACATCCGTCACGTCACCCTGGACGGCGAATCCCTTCGCATCGAACAGGTCGTCGCCGTCGCGCGTTTTCATGCGCGCGTTTCGCTCTCCCCCAAGACCTTCGAGCGCATCGACGCGTCCCGCGCGCTGGTGGATCGGATCGTTGCGGAGGGCCGCACGGTCTATGGGATCTCCACGGGCTTCGGCGAGTTCAGTAAGATCACGATCTCGAGCGACAAGAGCGCGCAGCTTCAGGAAAACCTGATCCTCAGTCACTGCGTCGCCGTCGGCGAACCGCTCAACGAGGAGACCGCCCGCGCGATGATGCTGCTCCGCGCAAACGCGCTATCAAAGGGCAATTCCGGCATCCGCCGCGAGATCATCGAAACGCTGATCGGCATGCTGAACAAGGGCGTTACCCCCGTGATCCCCGAGCAGGGCTCCCTCGGCGCGTCCGGCGATCTTGCGCCGCTTGCGCATATGGCGCTGGTGCTCTTAGGACGCGGCGAAGCGACCTACAAGGGCAAGAAGATGTCCGGCGCGGAAGCGATGGCAAAGGCGAAGCTTAAAACCTTCCACCTGCTTGCAAAGGAAGGGCTTGCGCTCATCAACGGCACGCAGTGCATGACGGCGATCGGCACGCTCGCGTGGTACGATCTGAACCGCGGCGCTGTTCTTGCGGACATTACGGCTTCCATGACGATGCAGGCGCTGACCGGGCTTCTCTCCGCATTCGACCCGCGCATCCACGCGGTCCGTCCGCATGCGGGTCAGGCGCTCGTCGCAAAGAACATGCGCACGATCTGCGCCGACAGCCCGTCGATGGAGCGGAACAGAACCCTCCGTGTGCAGGACGCCTACGCGCTGCGCTGCATCCCGCAGGTGCACGGCGCGGTGCGCGACGCGCTTGCGCACGTCCGCAAGGTGATTGAGACCGAGCTGAACTCCGTCACGGACAACCCGATCCTGTTCCTCGACGACGAGAGCGTCATCTCCGGCGGCAACTTCCACGGCGAACCGATCGCGCTCGTGATGGATTACATGTCCGCAGCCGCCGCAGAGCTATCGAACATTTCCGAGCGCCGCATGGAGCGCATGGTCAATCCGGCGCTAAGTAACGGTCTTCCCGCGTTCCTCGCGCCCGACGGCGGCATCAATTCGGGCTATATGATCTGCCAGTATTCGGCGGCGTCGCTCGTGAGTGAAAACAAGGTCTTTGCGCATCCGGCAAGCGTCGACTCGATCCCGTCCTCGGCAAACCAGGAGGATCACGTTTCGATGGGCACGACCGCCGCGCGCAACTTCCGCCGCATTGTGAACAACCTCTACTCCGTCCTCGCGTTCGAGCTGATGGCGGCGGTGCAGGGCATCGACCTTCGCAAGACCTGCGAGCTTTCCCCCGCGCAGCAGACCGTGTACGACAAGGTCCGCGCCGTCGTGCCGTTCTATGCAAAGGACGAGGAGATCCACCCGATGATCGAAGCGCTGAACAAGCTGATCCGCACCGGCGCGATCGAAAACGACGTTAAAATGATGCTGCCTGATTTTCATTGATTTTCTATAAGGAGGATTTTATGGACTGCGTATTGAAGCTGGACCGGCTTCCCGAAAAGAAGCCCTTTCAAGAAGGCATCCGCCGCGCGCCGCGGCGTGACTCCGTTCTCAGTGAGCACGACATGGAGATCGCGC
>JAEESS010000056.1 GCA_016286445.1 Bacillota bacterium | reverse complement strand
AATAATAATAGCATCAAAGTGGTTCGGAGATAACATCATGCAACAAAAGGATTTCAAAAGCGCCATGCAAAAAGGGCTTGGGCGGTGTGTGCTTGCCTGCCGGAATGATCCCGAACGGTACCGTTACGCGGTGCTTTGGGGATGCGCGCATTCGCTGGCGTACGAGCCGCAGTGCGAGGGCACGCGGGCGTGTCTGCTTTATCAGCTGATTTGCTGTTATACCGACCGCACGCCTTTTGTGGATGTGCTCATGCACACGCTGCAAAGCCGCAGAACACACGGCTGGCTGCTGCTGCAAACAGAAGAACTGCTTCTTTTGATGGCAAACGACGGTGACGAAACGGCGAAAGCCGCGCTTTGGAATAAATACGGCGAGATGCTTTCGAGGCTTCGGGCGCGCCGCAAGCCCGATCTGCTCGACGATTATGTATTCCTTTCGATCACGCTTTGCGGCAAGACAAAGAATGCGCTTCGCATTGCTGCCGATATGGGACGTCTTCTGCGTGAACAACCGGCTTATGACGCCGAGGACTTCGGTCAATTCCTTTGGCATGTGAGCGCCAATCGACAAACGACCGCTCTACGGCAGTTTGCAAAGACGAACGCAGACGCCACATTTTTCCTGCGTGTTTACGATGCGGCAGCGGAACAGGCGGCGCGTCCTCTTTCGGAAGAACAGCAAACGCGTGTTTCCGGGTATCACATTGCGCACGACGCCGACGAGGACGCGTTCCGTCTCCACGCGGAGCAATACCAGAAGGAACCCAATCCCGGAAAGCGTGCAAAGCTCCTGAACGCATTCAAATGGGATCGCCCGTTCCCGCTTGACCCGGAACCGATCCTACAGGACGCGCAGTCCGAAAACGCGCAGCTGCGCGTCTGTGCGTGGGACGCGCTCTCCCTCCTTCGGCATCCGAAGGTCCGAGCGTTTGCGCTTTCGCACGCAGATGAGACTCCCGGCGACCTGGTCCCTGTTCTGACTACAAATTACACAAAGGACGACCGCCCCCTCTTGGAACAGCTTTTTACGACGATTCCGGACAACGCGGAAGGCGCGGATACGATCCATGCCATAGGAATGTACATCGACCGGCGGCGCGATCCCAAATTCCCCGTTCCCGCATGGATTCTTCTTCGGGTATACGAAACCGATCCCTGTTCCTTCTGCCGCGAAGCGATCGTACGCGCGCTTGGCAGACGCAGGCTGTTGACGGATGAGCTTCTCGAAGAGCTGACCTATGACGCGAACGACCAAATTCGCGCCTATGCCGAGAAGAAAAAAACGCTCCGGAAGGTAAGGCACGATTGATCGTCACAGTCTCGATGATCCTCTTGTTTTTCAGAGCGGTCTTCGGACCGCTCTTTCTTTTTCCCGCGCAATCCAATCATTGGTTGTAGATTCTCCAAATAAGTTCATATGGACTTTTGCAGGATTTTCCGGTATGCTTCTATCGAACCGGTTACAAAAGACAAAGGGAGAACGAATATGAATATCGGAGCAAAAATCAAGGAACTCAGAAAAGAAAAGAAGGTCACGCAGGAGGAGCTTGCGGAATACCTGCACATTTCCTCTCAGGCGGTCAGCAAATGGGAAACGGGGGCTTCGAGTCCCGACATCGACATGCTCCCGAAGCTTGCGATCTATTTCGGGACATCGCTCGATAACCTTTTGGATTTCGACCAGAGCAAGCTTGACGCCGCGATCAAAGCGATCCTCGTCGAAAGCGGACGCGGCGGCAAGGACCCCGCAAGGTCCGAAGCGTACCTTCGGAAAGCGCTCGAAAAGTACCCGAACAACGACCTGCTTCTGACCTGCATACTTGAGGACATGCAGGAGCAGAACGCGGACGGCAGCCGCAGCGCGGAGATCATTGAGATCGGCGAACGGATCCTCGGCTGCACAAAGGACGACGCCAACCGCATCGACGTGTACCGCGTGATGGCGGAAACGTACCACAAGACGGGCGAGCAGGCGATGGCGGAGCTGTACCTTGAAAAGATCCCCGGCTTGCACTTCATGTACTACGAGATCGCCGCCGCGATCAAGTCCGGCGCGGACCGCATCAAAAACATCGAATGTGCCGAGGACCTCTGCATCGACAAGCTTTTCTGCATGCTGTGGATGCGCCGTCTGGAGGCAAAGACCGCGGACGAGACCGCCGCGATCGACCGGCAGGCAAAGACGCTTTTCGACTGCTTCAAACGCTTCCCGATCTATCAGAAGATCACGGAGATCATGGAACAGTACTGGAACGACGGGAATATCATGGAAATCTATCAATGAGCAGCGGCGCTGCACGCACAAAAAAGGGACTGTTCGGAAGAGATTTGTCAAGGGGATTTTCAAAGCACAGTCGATTTCTGCCGGCTGTGCAAAACAATAAGCGCATTTCCTTTCGGATGTGCGCCTTTTATTATCTCGCCTAATTGATCAATTATTGTTTCTAATCAATATCTATCTCTTCAAGACTCAGTTTTAATAGTTCCGTTAATAGACTTTCCAATATCGGCAAATACTTTTTATCTACTCGCTGAATCTTGTCGAATAAATCTAAATTACAAGTTCTTTCTTCTCCAAAAAGGACATAATCTGCAGATAATCCGAGTACTATACATACCTTCTTTAGCATTTTAACAGAGATTCCTGTTCGACCACGCTCTAATTCTGCGAGGTAAGATACGCTCACATTCAGTTTTTCGGCGAATTGTTCCCTTGTATATCCAAGGTTTTCTCTTGCTTTCCTAATTCTTACATGCATTACTATCACCTCTACTAATAGTAGCAGTTATATTTTCTATGGAAAATCAACTATTACTATATGCAAAACATATTGCAATAGTGTATGTTCTGTGCTACAATCAGATTGTAATAATTTGGAGGTTGAGAACATGGACTATTTTGCGTGGTTAGAAAGGGCTATACAAGCTATACCAGTAAAAGCTCCGATGGATGAACCATTTCTGCTAAAGAGTTTATTTGATGATTTTGAGTGGGAAAGACTTTCACAAAGCGAGCGTAGAAGATTCGGGGCAATCTTCGCATCTGAAGTTAAAGAATCCCGAATCAGTAGCATCAGACGTACGGAAGATGCAAAAAACGGCAGTGCACAATATATTAGAATTGGAGAATAAGAGAATGAAAAGATTTATATTTATTGCTCTGGTGGTCATTGTTTTGTTGGCTTCTATTGCATGTGGAAAAAGTGAAGAAGTAATTGCTGTTGAAAGAGCGATTGATGCAATTGGTACTGTAACAATTACAAGTATCGATAAAATTGAAGAAGCAGAAAGGATGTACTCTTTGTTGTCAAAAGAGGATCAGAACAAAGTTGAAAATTATAATATGCTTCTTACAGCGCGTTCCGAATACGATAGAATACCAAAACCCGTAGAACTAACAGCTGGGAATATTCAATCCTATTTGACAATATCTTTAGAGTATTCAAAACCCGAAACCCATATATCTATGGGAATGACATTCGGTGAATCAAATGTTTCACTTAAGATGTATCCGGTCAAAGGTGGATCATTTGAAAATGTTGAGTTAATCGTAGAAGTTCCGATAAGCGCCTTATGGCATGTTTCATCCTCTGATAAAGCATATAGTGAAGCAAATTCAGACACTCTCACATGTACAATAAAGTTGCCGGCAAACGGTACATATGAAGAAACACATAAAATTAGCGGAATCGGTTCCGGTGGTTCGGTTTTGGATCCTTCTATCGGCAGCAGGTTCAAAATAAAGAGTGTTAAAGGAACATTTATACCGAATAACTGATATTGGAATAGACTTTTGATTATAACCACTTTGTTCAACAATTGCTTGATTTCAATATAAGATTATATCGAAATCTATTACAATGTCATACGAGTTCTTTAACAAGCAGGGCATTTGTGTTCCAAATGCCGAAAGCCGAGGTTGAACCGCCTCGGCTTTTGCTTTAGGGGATACCCTAACCCCGTTGATTGTGTACTGGAAATAGAAACCGCTGTACTGGACGCACGTCCCGACACGGGAGGGTATCGCCGCTGTAAAGTGGTGAGTAAGTGCGCCCTTCCGGAGAAAAACCGAGCTCCCCTTGTCAGGGGAGCTGTCGAGGCTTGCCGAGACTGAGGGGTAGTCAGGAAACTACCCTCCCGTCTCGCTTCGCGAGCCACCCTCCCTGACAAGGGAGGGTCGAAACGTGTACCGGTTTGAAAAACACCCTTTTGAGAACAGCTCTTCAGCAGTCCCTTTTTTGATCCTGATTGTCAGATGCCCATTTCCTTCTTGACCTCGCCGAAGCACTTGACGGCGAAATCGAGGTCCTCCTTGGTGTGACCCGCGGAGATCTGCGTGCGGACGCGTGCCTTGCCCATAGGAACGACCGGGTAAGAGAAGCCCGTCACATACACGCCCTTGTCGAGCATGCGGTTAGCGAACTCCTGCGCGACCTTCGCGTCATAGAGCATGATCGGAACGATCGGATGCTCGCCGGGCAGCAGGTCAAAGCCGAGCTTTTCCATTTCCTTGCGGAAATAGTTCGCGTTCGCGTGGACGCGGTCACGAAGCTCCGTGGACGATTCCAAAAGGTCGATCGTCTTGATCGTCGCGGCGCAGATCGCGGGCGCGAGGGTATTGGAGAACAGATACGGACGGGAACGCTGACGGAGGAGGTCGATGATCTCCTTTTTCGCCGCGGTGTAGCCGCCGGACGCGCCGCCCAGCGCCTTGCCGAACGTGCCGGTGATGATGTCGACACGACCCATCACGCCGCAGTATTCCGCGGTGCCTCTGCCGTGCTCGCCCATGAAGCCGACCGCGTGCGAATCGTCGACCATGACGAGCGCGTCGTACTGCTCCGCGAGATCGCAGATACCCTTGAGGTTTGCGATGTAGCCGTCCATGGAGAAGACGCCGTCGGTCGCGATCAGCTTGATGCGGCAGTCCTTTGCCTCCTCGAGCTTCGCCTTGAGGTCTTCCATGTCGTTGTTGTGATAGCGGAGACGCTTTGCCTTGCAGAGACGCACGCCGTCGATGATGGACGCGTGGTTCAGCTCGTCACTGATGACCGCGTCTTCGGGTCCCAAAAGGGTCTCAAAGAGACCGCCGTTTGCGTCGAAGCAGGACGAATACAGGATTGCATCCTCCTGACCGGTGAACTTCGCGATGCGGCCTTCGAGCTCCTTGTGGATGCCCTGCGTGCCGCAGATGAAGCGGACAGAGCTGAGGCCGAAGCCCCACTCGTCGTAGCTCGCCTTTGCGGCGGCAATCAGCTCGGGGTTGTTGGACAGTCCGAGATAGTTATTTGCGCACATGTTGACGACGCACTTTGCCTTCGTGGTGTCGATGCGGCTTCTCTGCGGCGTGGTGATGATGCGCTCCTCCTTGTACGTTCCCGCTTCGCGGATCGCGTCAAGCTGTTCGCGGTAGATTGAGTATGCTTTCTTCATTGGTTTTCTCCTCCGTTATTTCTTCGTCCAGTCAAAGATGACCTTGCCGGAATTGCCGGAATGCATGGCTTCGAAGCCTTTTTCAAACTCGGTATAGTGGAAGCGGTGCGTGATGACCGGATGCAGATCGAGACCGCCCTGCACCATGTAGGACATCTGATGCCAATTATCCATCTTACGCCCGTAAATGCCCTGCAGCGTCAGCCCCTTGCCGATGATGAGGTTCATATCGAGCGGGATCGGACCGTTGCCGAGACCCAAAAGCGAGACCTTGCCGCCGTTGCGCATGACGGAAAGCAGTTGCTTGAAAGCAGCACCCGAGCCGGACATTTCAAGACCGACGTCGAACCCCTCGACGAGACCCTGCTGCTTCATGACTTCCTGCAGATCTTCCTTGGCAACGTTGACCGCGGCGTCTGCGCCCATCTTGCGGGCGAGATCAAGACGGTACTCGTTCATATCGGTAATGACCACGCGGCGCGCGCCGGCATACTTGCAGATGCCGCAGGCGATAACGCCGATCGGACCTGCGCCGGTGATCAGCACGTCCTCGCCGACAAGGTTGAACATCAGCGCGGTATGCGTGGCGTTGCCGAACGCGTCAAAGAAGGCGACGACGTCCTCGTCCAGCTTCGGGTCAATAATGATGACGTTCTTTTCCGGAATGCAGACGTATTCCGCGAACGCGCCGTCGCGATCCACGCCGACGCTCATCGTATTCTTGCACCATTGAATGTTTCCCGTGTGGCAGTTGCGGCAATGGCCGCAGGTGATGTGTCCCTCACCGGATACACGCATGCCGACGGTAAGACCGGTAACGCCCGCGCCGAGCGCGGCAATCTCGCCAACGTATTCGTGACCGATCACCATCGGCGGTTTCACATGCTCTGCGGACCATGGCGTCCAGTCATAGATATGCACGTCCGTACCGCAAATCGCCGTCTTGTGAACCTTGATCAGCACTTCTCCGGGACCGGGCTCCGGAACGGGAACCCGGCGCAGTTCGAGGCCGACGCCCGCAACGGGTTTGACAATCGCATCCATCATTTTCGGTATCATAGTGTTTCCTCCTTCGGAAATATCAATCTGTTCCGTGCGGCGCAGCCGCAATTCGTTACACCTCATCCGCCTTACGGCACCTTCTCCTCAAGGAGAAGACTTTTGGTGTTACAGAGGCTTCCCCTCAAGGGGAAGCTGCCACCGTCAGGTGACTGATGAGGTGTCCTCGCAAAAAAGCGGTAGCTTCTGCGATTTGAGTTTTTGTGTCACGTTACACCTCATCCGCCTTACGGCACCTTCTCCTCAAGGAGAAGGCTTTTGGCGTTACAGAGGCTTCCCCTTGAGGGGAAGCTCCGCCGCAGGCGGTGATGAGGTGTCCCCAAGATGCTTCAAAATGTCTTCGCACACCGCGGAAAACTCCCGGTTAATCTGCAGATTGGTATATCGCAGCACGGTGATCCCGTTCTCCCGCATCCACGCATCTCTGTCCCGATCGGAACGGACGCCCTTGTCCATGAAATGCTGTGAACCGTCCAGCTCAACAATGAGCTTCTTCGAGGCGATATAGAAATCTGCGATATAGCTGCCGAGAATCTTCTGCCGGTGAACCGTAACGGGAAGCCCCTTCAGAAAATCGTACCAGAGATGCCGTTCCTCTTTGGTCATCTCCCGCCGCATCTTCTGCGAAAAAGGCTTCAGACGTTCGTTGCGAAGTTCGTTCATGTACACCTCGTCCGACTCGTTTTTTCCACCTCATCCGCCTCGCTCACGCTTCGGCACCTTCCCCTCAAGGGGAAGGCTTTTGGAAGCGCTTGGCATCTTCCCCTCAAGGAGAAGGCTTTGGCGTTACAGAGGCTTCTCCTTGAGTAGAAGCTCCGCCGCAGGCGGTGATGAGGTGTCTATGACATCTTACATCCGACCGATCTCGATCGACCAGCCGAAGGGATCCTTGGCTCTGCCCCACTGGATGTCCGTGAGGGTCTTGTAGGCGTAAGCGCTGATCGGTCCGATCTCGCCGTTGTTGATGATCATGACCTTATCGCCCCATTCGAGCTTGCCGACCGGGCTGATGACCGCCGCGGTGCCGGTGCCGAAGACCTCCTGGAGATGTCCTCTGTCGTACGCGTCCGCGATCTCCTGGATCGCGATCCTGCGCTCGGTGACCTTGTAGCCCTTGTCGCGGAGGATCTCGATCATCGACTTTCTGGTGATGCCCGAAAGGATGCTGCCGTCCAGCTCCGGCGTGATGACCTCGCCGTCGATCACAAAGAAGATGTTCATCGCGCCGACCTCGCCGACGTACTTCTTTTCGACGCCGTCAAGCCACAGGACCTGCGAATAGCCCTTCTTATGCGCGATCTCCTGCGCGAGCATCGAGGAGGCGTAGTTGCCGCCGGTCTTGGCAAAGCCGGTGCCGCCGCGGACCGCGCGAACGTATTCCTCTTCCACATAGATCGGAACGGGCTTTAAGCCGCTCTCATAGTACGCGCCGGACGGGCTCAGAAGCACCATGTAAAGGTAGCTGTCCGCTTCCTTGACGCCGAGACGGGACTCGTTGCCGATGCACATCGGGCGGATGTACAGCGATGCGCCGGGATCGGACGGGATCCAGTCCTTGTCGAGCATGACGAGCTCCTTGAGGCTCTCCACACAGAAATCGACGTCAAGCGTCGGAATGCACATACGCTCGTTGGAAAGGTTCATGCGCTTGAAGTTCTCCTCCGGACGGAACAGCAGGACTCTGCCGTCCTCGGCACGGTACGCCTTCATGCCCTCGAACGTCTCCTGCGCATAGTGCAGGACCGTGCTTGCGGGGCTGATGGAGATCGGTCCGTACGGGACGATCTTCGCGTCATGCCAGCCCTGTCCTCTGTCCCACTGCATGATCAGCATGTGGTCCGTGAAAACGACGCCGAAGCCGAGTTTTGCGCCCTTTGCGGGCTTTTCTTTGGGATGCTCTGTTTTGATGATGGTTAATCCTTCCATTGTGATTCTCCCTCTTTCTGAATTTTTATTGTATTCCGCAAGCCTTTGCGGTATAATCCGGTTACCGGAGGTGAGTATTATGCCCTATGGAAACAACGCGCTGTCCGTTCGGATCGCAGACCGTCTTGCCGAAATGATCGTACACGGCAGGTTCGCTCCGGGCGATAAGCTGCCCAACGAACCCGCGCTTGCAGAGGAGCTTAACATCAGCCGCACGACGCTCCGAGAAGCGCTCCGCATTCTTTCGACGCGTGGTCTGGTCGAGGTGCGCCGCGGCGTCGGCACGTTCGTGACCGAAAGCCGCAACATCCACGCCGACTACGACGTCCTGAGGATCCAGAACACGAACGTGAACACGAAGGACCTCTATGAGATGCGCCTGATGTTTGAGCCGCAGGCGGCGTATTACGCGTGCCTCCGCGCAAGCAGCGACGAGCTTAACGAGATCTTCCGCTATTGCGAGCTGAACGAGCAGATGATCCGCTCCGCCGATCCGCAATGGGACGAGACCGAGCAGAAATTCCACAACGCGATCGCGTCCGCGACGCACAATCCGTTCATCACGGCGCTGCTGCCGATCTTCAACCGCGCCATCCACCACGGCATCCTGCTCGCCAACGAGGCGCCGGAGGTCGCAGAGATGACGCTGCACGATCATCGCGTGCTGGTGCAGTATTTACGCGAACGCAACCCCGAAGGCGCGAAAACCGCGATGCAGCTGCATATCATCAACACGATGCGCGCGTTCCACATTCCGCTCGATTAGTAGACGAGCAGATCCTCCGCCACATCGACCTTGAACGGAAGCAGATCCAGGATCTGCTTCTTTACGTCTACGCCCTTGCGGACTTCCGTAAGCACAAGGCCCTTCTCGCCGAGCTTGAACACGCAGCGCTCGGTCACATAGGTGACCTCCTGCTTGTTGTCGTGCGCGTTCTGCGCCGAGAACGAAAGCGCCGTGACGTGCTCCGCAAACTTCAGGAACTTACCTTCCTTCACGATCGTAAGCCCGTCCTCGCTGTCCTCGATCTCCAGCCCGCCGGCGGAGAACGTCGTGCAGAACACGACCTTGTGCGTGAACTGCGTGATGTTGATGAATCCGCCGATGCCGGAGAGCTTTTTCGGATGATAATGTCCGTTGACGTTGCCCTCGCCGTCGATCTCCAGCGCGCCGATGAAGCAGATATCCAAGCCCCCGCCGTCGTACAGGTCGAACTGTTCGGCGGTGGTGCAGCACGCCTGCGCGCCCATCGCGGCGCCGAAAGCGAACCCGCCCGCGGGCAGGCCCTTCATGGAGCCCGCCTCGACGGTCAGCGCGACCTTAGAGAGCATGCCGCTCTTTGCCGCTTCGACCGCAACGAACTCCGGCGCGCCGACGCCGATGTTCACGACGTGACCGGGCTTTAATTCCTTTGCCGCGCGCTTTGCGATCAGCTGCTTTGCAAGGTCCTTCGGATCGTTCTTCGCGTTTTCGCGAACGTAGGTTTCGAGCTGTTCATCCGTCATCGGGACGTCACCCGCATAGCGCGGATCGGTGCCTTTGATGCCCTGGATCTGGTCCTGTTCGGGGCAGACGCAGATATAGTCGACGAGCACGGACGGGATCACGACCTCGGTCGGACGGCGCGGATGGTCGAGCTTGCGCTTAACCTGCACGATGACCTTGCCGCCGCAGCGCTTCACAAGCTGCGCGATCGAGAGCGCGTCGCCGATGACCGGTTCGTCCTCCCACGAAATGTTGCCGAACGCGTCGGCGCTGGAGCCCTTCAAAAGCGCGACGTCGGGACGCGGGGTCGCGTACTTCAGGCGCCGTTTGCCGTCGATCACGATCTCTTCGACCAACTCCTGCTTCGACTGCTCGTTGAGCTGATAGCCCTTGTACTTCGGATCGACAAAGAGGTTCAGACCCGCGTCGGAGATGTAGTACGGATGCCCCGCCGCGCCCGCGCGCACCGCGTGCGACATAACGCCGAACGGCAGGTTGTACGCCTCGATCTTGTTTTCAAGGATCATCTTCGCCGTGTCGGGCATGGAGCCGTAGTGCGACATGATGACGGTCTTGACGCCGCCGAGCGGGACGATCTTCTCGCAGGGCTGACCGCTTAGCCAGCCGCCTAAACCCGCGGTGCAGTACAGCGTGAGATCCTTGGGATGTCCCTCGGCTTCAAAGCGCTCGTTCAGCGCGATACTGAGCTGTTCGGCATTGTTCATGCCCAAAAAGTTGTTGTAAATCAGGCAGTCTCCGTCCCGGATCAGCCGGACTGCCTCCGCGGCAGAAATAAACTGTGCCATAAAATTCTCCTTTTTCATGCGGCCTTGCCGCAATTCATGTCCGAAGGACGATTCATGCGCGAAGCGCAATTCATGCACCGTCAAGCGCTGTTCATCACACCTCATCCGTCACTCCTTCGTCGTGACACCTTCTCCTCAAGGAGAAGGCTTTTGGGTGCGCGCTGTTCCCGACTCCCTCAAGGAGAAGGCTTCTGGTGCGATGCCTCCGATTGCCGAATCCAGGCAATCGAAAAGCATTTCGTTGATTCGGATTGCTCAATGCCGAGGCTTCTCCTTGAGGAGAAGCTCCGCCGCAGGCGGTGATGAGGTGTCCCCTGCAAGAAAAACCGCAGGGGCTGCCGTGGGTATCGGCAACCCCTGACTGTATACGGTTATTCTTCGATGCAGGATGCGCCGCGCAGCAGCGCTTCACGGTTCAGCGGGATCAGCTTGGCTTTCTTTTCGCCGAGCTTTTCGAGGAGCGCCTTCAGAACGGTCTCGACCTCGACGCACTTGGACTTGCCGAGGTATGCGCCGAGCATGATCATGTTCGATACCTTGCTGTTTCCGAGCTCCGCCGCGATCTCCGTGCAGGGCACATAGTACGCGTTCACGTCGGTGCGCTTGACCTTGATGTCGATCATCGAGCTGTTGACGAAGATCGAGCCGCCGGGAACGACCTTGTCCTCGAACTTTTCGAGGGACGGACGGTTCATGACGATCAGAGACGTCGGACGCGTCACGAGCGGAGAATCGATCTCCGCGTCGGACAGCATAACGCTGCAGTTCGCCGTGCCGCCGCGCATTTCGGGACCGTACGACGGGATCCAGGAGGTGTTCTTGCCCTCCATCATGCCGGCTGCCGCCAGGAGCTGACCCATCAGCAGGACGCCCTGTCCGCCGAAGCCTGCGAAAATATTTCTCTCAACCATGGTTATACCTCCTTAAACGTGCCGAGCGGATAGTACGGAATCATGTTGTCCTTCAGCCACTCCATCGCCTCGACCGGCGCCTTGCCCCAGTTCGTCGGGCAGGGAGACAGGATCTCGACCATCGAGAAGCCCTTGCGGTCGATCTGCGCCTGGAACGCCTTCTTGATCGCCGCCTTGGTCTGGTTGATGTGCGGCGTGCTGTCGAGCGAGCAGCGTGCGATGAACGCGGAGCCTTCGATCGTGGAGAGCATCTCCGCGATGCGGATCGGCTTGCCGCAGTGCTCGGGGTCACGGCCCAGCGGCGAGGTCGTCGTCTTCTGACCGACGAGCGTCGTCGGCGCCATCTGACCGCCGGTCATGCCGTAGATCGCGTTGTTGATGAAGATCGTCGTGATCTTCTCGCCGCGGTGCGCCGCGTGGACGATCTCCGCCGTACCGATGGAAGCGAGGTCGCCGTCGCCCTGATAGGTGAAAATGTACTTGTCCGGGTGGACGCGCTTGAAGCCCGTCGCGACTGCCGGCGCTCTGCCGTGCGCCGCTTCATACATGTCGATGTTCATGTAGTTATACAGGAAGACCGCGCAGCCGACGGGAGCGACGCCCGCGCACTTTTCCTGGATGCCCAGCTCGTCAATGACTTCCGCGACGAGACGGTGCACGATGCCGTGACCGCAGCCCGGGCAGTAATGGAACGGAACGTCCGTTAAAACGGGAGTTTTCTTGAAAACGGTTGCCATGGTTTACGCCCTCCTCATCTGCATAATGCGCTCGGCAATATCTTCCGCCGCCGGAATGATGCTGCCGCCCTTGCCCATGTACTCCACGGGCTTTTCGCCGTTGACCGCAAGACGGATGTCTTCGACCATCTGGCCGTTGCTGATCTCGACGGTGAGACCCGCCTTGACGCTCTCCTGCGCGAAGACCTCGTGGACTTCCTTCGTCGGGAACGGCCACAGGGTGATCGGACGGACGAGACCGGCTTTGATGCCGTTCTCCTCAAGGATGCGGACCGCCGCTTTGCAGACGCGCGCGACCGTGCCGTATGCGCAGAGGATGTATTCCGCGCCTTCGGTGTGGTACTTCTCGACCATGACTTCCTTTTCGCGGATCACGTCATAGCGCGCGTTGAGGCGCGTCATGAGCCCATCCAGGTCCTCGGTCTCGATGTACAGCGAATTGATGACCGCACGGGGACGGGTGCCTTTGGGATCCCAGCCCTGCGCCGCCCAGGGTTTTTCGGGCATGGTCGGGTTCGGATTCATGTGCAGCTCGACCGGCTCCATCATCTGACCGATCAGACCGTCGGCAAGGATGATGACCGGGATGCGGTAGTTGTCCGCCAGGTCAAACGCATGGGGCATCATGTCGACCGTCTCCTGGATGGAGGACGGCGCGATGACGATGCTGCGGTAGTCGCCGTGACCGCCGCCCTTGACCGCCTGGAAGTAGTCGCCCTGGCTCGCCTGGATGTTGCCGAGACCCGGACCGCCGCGCATCATGTTGACGATCACGCACGGAACCTCCGCGCCCGCGATCGTGGAGATGCCTTCCTGCTTCAGCGAGATGCCCGGGCTGGAGGAAGAGGTCATAACACGCGCGCCCGCGCCGCCTGCGCCGTAGACCATGTTGATCGCGGCGATTTCGCTTTCCGCCTGCAGGAAGCATCCGCCTACCTGCGGCAAACGCAGCGACATGTACTCGGGAATGTCGTTCTGCGGCGTGATCGGGTAGCCGAAGAAGTACCGGCAGCCCGCCTGGATGGCCGCTTCGGCGATCGCTTCGCAGCCCTTCATCAGTTTCTTAGCCATACTGTTCCTCCTTATTTCTCGATCTCAATGGCAACGTCCGGGCAGGTTCTTGCACAGGACGCACAGGCGATGCAGGCCTCCGGATGCACGACCTCAACGGCAAAATAGCCCTTGGTGTTCAGATGCTTCGAAATGGCCAGCACGTCTTTGGGACATGCACGCACGCAGAGCCCGCAGCTCTTGCATGCGTCTTCGTGAATGGTTACTTTGATCATGGCATTTCCTTTCTTTCTCCGAGATTTCTGGTAATTGGTATGATTAAAGTCCCTCTTTCAGGAACTTATCCCAGCTCCGGTGCATATACACGTCGACCGGCTGACGGACGCCGATGTATGCTTCGTCGAGCCCGTGCGCCTTTGCATAGGCGTCGAAATCGTCGAGCACGCTTTGCAGCCCGCAGGTCCCCCACACGGGAATGCCGGTCCGCTCCGAAAGCGCTTTCGCCAACTCGTAGCCCTCCAGAAGGTGCGTGTAATCCGTTTCGCCCGCAAGGTTTCCGTTGTTCACGATGCCGGTGACCCTAAGGCGCGACACGAACTGGATCTTTTCGAGCGTCGCGTACGCGCTTTCGAGGTCCGCCGCCGTCGGACGCATCGGATTCAGAATAAACAGCACGTGCAGGTTTTCCTTCGGGACGCGTTCAAACTGCGGCTTGTACTGACCGAGCGCCACCGAGCCCACGTGATCGCCTCCGATATCGAAAAAAAAGCTTCCCTCTCCCGGCGTAAACGCAGAATACACGCGGGCGGAAAGCGAAAGGATTTCGATCTTGTCCAAAGCGAACGGAGGCATGATCAGCTCAACGCCGGCAGGCGTCAGAACGTCGCCGCGCTCGCTGGTGCGGAAATACGGGTTGATGACGTCGAGGTCGACCAACGTACAGGGTCCGTGCTTCGCGGCGCGGATTGCCATATTCAGCGCAAGCTCGCTTTTTCCGCTGCCGAATGCGCCGAGCAGAACCCAATACTCCTTCATACGCGGTCGTACCTCTCATTAGTTGTCAGACAACCGTTCAAAGGTGTCCGACATCAATGATATTGTATCAAAATGCCGTCAAAAAGTCAATCGACATTTGTGTATATTTTCTCGGTTCCGGCGCATCTTTTTCCGTGCCCGAAACCGCTCTGCAACCGATCTGCGACATATATGGTATTATAAGCAAACAACGGAAAGGAATCATCATCATGAAACGATTTGTCTGTATGCTTTGTGCCGCTTTGCTGCTGCTTTGCGGCTGTGCAAGAAACTTTGAACCCTCCCCCGCGCCGGCAGCGAACACCGATCCGAAGGAAGCACCGAAGGAGCTTCCGTATTTTCCGGTTCCCGTGATCGAGGGCTACGCGGACTTTTCCGACGTGCTTTCGGCAAAGCTCATCGACGGCACGGAAAACAAGAACCTTTCGCCGATCAGCGTGTACCTTGCGCTCGCGATGGTTGCGGAAGGCGCCGAAGGACAGACACAGACCGACATGCTGAAGCTTCTCGGCGCAGGCAGCCCCGAAGAGCTGCGCAATATCTGCGGCGCCATGCTCGGCTCGCTTTCGGTCGACACGGAGGAAAGCACGCTTGCGCTCGCGAACTCGATCTGGCTGGCGGACCGCGGCGGCAAGCTGAACTTCCGCGAAGCATACCTCAAAGAGCTCGCCGAAACCTACCGTTCCGAAGCGAACGCGGTGGATTTCTCCGAAACGAAAACGGTGAAACAGATCGCGGATTGGATCACGAAGCATACGCACGGGAAAATCAAGATTTCCGAGGACGCGATGCAGTTCGAGCCGGATACGATCGCGGTGCTGATCAACACGATCTATCTGAAGGACGCCTGGCGCGACGAATTCTACGAGGGCGCGAATGAAACGGGCTTGTTTGACGGCACGCAGACCGTCGAATACATGAACCGTAAGGACAACGGGGTGACGATCGTAAAGGGCGACGGGTTTTTGCGCTATTCGCTCCCGCTGCTGCGCGTCGGGCGCATGACGTTCGTGCTGCCGGACGAGGGAACGCCGCTTGCTTCCCTTCTCGGCACGCCCGAAAAGCTGCACACGCTGCTGAACGACGGCGAGGAACTCCGCGCAAACGTCAGCGTAAAGCTGCCGAAGTTCGCGTTTCAGGACCGGTTCGATCTGAACGACGCGTTGGAAGCGCTCGGTATCGCGGTTGCGTTCTCCGACGAAGCGGACTTCTCCGCCATGTGCGACATCGCCGCAAAGATCTCCCGTGTCATTCAGGAGTCCTATATCGGCGTCGATGAAAAGGGCGTCGAAGCCGCGGCGTACACAATGGTGGTGATGGACGAATGCGCAGCGCTGCCGGAGGAGCTGCCGGAGATCGACTTCCACCTCACCCGCCCGTTCCTCTATGTGATCGAATCCTACGACGGCACGGTGCTGTTTCTCGGCACGGTGACCGCGCCCACTCCCGCAAAATAAGCAAGCACGCGAAAGCGGCACGCCGGACGGCGTGCCGCTGTTTGTTTTCGCTTATCTCGAATGCTGCTTGATCGCGCCGGAACGGTAGGCGACAAGGAGCCGCTGAAGATCGTCGATGCGCTCCAGAAGCGTTTTGCCGACGTCGGTGTCCGCGACGCGTTTGCGGACTGCGGGCGTGTAGACGATCTGCTGGGTGCTGTGGATATCCGTTTCGGTGCGGATCGCCTCGTTGACCGTTACGAACGGATCGTGGCACGAGAGGATCATACACTGCGAGTTATAGATCAGCGTGTAGCCCGCGATGCCGGTCGTGGACTGGTATGCCTTCGACATGCCGCCGTCGATGACGAAGATGCGGCCGTTCGCCTTGATCGGGGATTCGCCCTTCTTGATTTTGACCGGCACGTGTCCGTTGACGATATGCGAATCGGGATCGCCGGAAAGTCCGAACTCCTCAAGGATTTTGATCGCGAAGGCCTCGTGCTCGGCGAGCTTGAAGTACGGATTCTTATGCTCCTCGTGCGTGGTCTTGTCGTCGATGAAGTAGCGCTCGAACGTGGTCATCTTGTCCTTGCCGAAGAGAGGCGAGTTCGTGCCGCACCACAGATACCAGAAGAAGTCGAGCCCCTGTTCGCGCTCGGGCGTGCCCCATTTGGTGAAGAAGCCCTGCCGCACCAGCGCGTCCGCCTTGTCGAACAGCGCCTTGCCCGCGTACTCCTGTCCGTCGATCATGACGGACGCGAACGTGCC
>JAEESS010000008.1 GCA_016286445.1 Bacillota bacterium | reverse complement strand
CGGGCGAAGTTGTGAACGTCGCGACTGCGACGGGCGACAGCCCCGATCCTGAGAATCCTGACGTACCGGTCGATCCGGGCGAGGATCCGGAACCGACGGATGAGCCGAACGGTCACATCACGATCACGAAGGAGACGACATCCACTCCGGCAAACGGCGAGACGTACGCGCTGGGCGAGACGATCACCTACAAGATCACGGTAACGAACGACGGCAACCTGACGATCACGGACATCACCGTCACCGACGAACTGACGGGCGACGAGTGGACGATCGCGAGCCTCGCACCGGGTGCAAGCGAAGAGTTCACCGCAGAGCACGTGGTGACCGAAGCGGACATCCTCAACGGCGAAGTTGTGAACGTCGCAACGGCAACGGGCACGAGCCCCGATCCGGATGATCCTGATGTACCGGTCGATCCGGGCGAAGATCCCGAACCGGTTGAAACGAAGGACGCGAAGCTGACGCTGACCAAGGAAACCACTTCCACGCCGGCGGATGAGAAGTACGTCCTCGACGAGGAGATCACCTACAAGATCACGGCAACGAACGAAGGCAATGTCACGCTGACGAATGTCACGATCGTGGATGAGCTCACGGGTGATACCTGGACGATTGCGTCCCTGGCGCCGAACGAAAGCAAGAGCTTCGAATCGAAGGCATACGCAGTCATCGCGGACGACGTTGTTGCGGGCAGCGTTAAGAACATTGCGAAAGCAACGGCAACCGATCCGGACGGCGACAGCGTCACGGCGCAGGCTGAAGTCGAAGACCCGACCAAGAAGCGCAACGACAACGACATCGATCCGGAACCCGGCGATGACGACGAGACAATGGATGTTGAATCCGGAAGCATCACGGTCATCTACGACGGCAAGGCACATACCCTGACCGCAACGGCGACGGCAGCAGGCTCCACGGTCTGGTACAGCACCGACGGCGGCGCAACGTGGACCACCACGGCACCGAGCCGCACGGAAGTCGGCACGACGACGTTCTCGATCAAGGCAACCCATCCGGCGTACGAAGACGTCGTGAAGGACGGCTACACGCTGACGGTCCTGCCGAAGGATCTGACGATCACGATCAACGACGCTTGGAAGTACTACGGCACCGATGATCCCGAATTCACCTTCACGGTTGAAGGACTTGTGGAAGGCGAAACGATCCCGGCAGATCTCATCAAGATCTTCCGTGATGAGGGCGAAGACGTCGGCACCTACGCGATCCATGGCGAGGTCGGCACCAAGACGATCATCAGAGAGATCGGCAGATGCGCGGTCATGAATGTACTCGGCGGCAATATCGGCATCGCAAGAACCGCATTCGCTGCATCGAACTACAACATCACGATTACGGAAGGCACGTTCGAGATCGTACCGCTGCCCGATGAGGGATTCTCGCTGCTGTGGGTATCCGACCTGCTGCTGAAGGGTGAAGGCGCATATGACGATGCGTTCAAGACGATCGTCGACTATGCGAACAAGACCGGCAAGCTCGATGCAGTGGTCAGCACCGGTAACGTGGTCGACGCGTTCGACAACGAAGCGGCATGGACCTCCGCAAAGAACATTCTGAGCGGTCTCAGAAAGCAGTTCTTCAGCGTTGCAGGTACGAAGGACGTCAACGGCGATGAGATGAGCTACGACGCGTATCTCGCAGCCAAGCTGAACAGCAACACGACGACCTTCGAGGACAACTCCATCTGGTTCCGCAGATTCGCAGATAAGAAGGTACTGGTTGTCGGTATCGGCTACCAGAAGATCGCGGAGACCGACGAGGAGAAGGAACGCGAAGAGAAGTGGCTCAGCTTCGTCAATAACGCGATTGCATCGCGCAGCGGCGATCATGTGATCCTGCTTGTCAACGATTACATGGATGCGGCAGGCGAGCTGACGGCGTTCGGCAAGCTGATCGAGGAGAAGATCGTGAAGGACAACGAGAATGTCTGCATGATCCTCTGCGGCAACGCGGACGGCGCATTCCATAAGGAAATGACCTATGGAGAGCGCAAGGTTGCGGTTGCGATGTTCAACTACGCTGCGGACGAAGAGAACGGTCTCGGCATCGTCAGAATCGTGAAGATCGATCCGGATACGAATACGGTCAAGTTCGACACGGTCGATGCAGCCACAGGCAAGGCGTTCACGTATGATGAAACCAAGCCGGATGCGGATGCATTCAGATTCGAAGATCTGTTCTGAGCGACAGCATAGAATCAAAGCGCCTCTCCCAGTGCGGGAGAGGCGCTTTTCCGTCTGTAAACGATTCCCTTGCAGATTCTGCAAGGGAATTTGTCGCTTCTTGACGCTTCACCAATTTGTACGGAATACGAGCTGATGCAAACTTCATCCCGTTTCCCGCTCACGGGAAAGGCGTATCATACGCAACAAAAAAGCTTCCCCCTCAGGATGGGGAAGCTGTCGGCGTCAACTGACGGATGAAAGGATCTTTTATCTCTTCCGTATATTTCGTTGCAGATCTCGTTTATTTCTTTTCCTGCGCGGCCTTCCACGCTTTGATCTGTTCGAGCCGTTCCTTGAAGCGGCTTTCCAGCCCCTGCCCGGTCGGCTCATAATACACCTTGCCGAGCAGCGAATCGGGAAGACACCGCATATCGGTCAGCTTGTCGACGGTATCGTGCGCGTACTGATAGCCCTTGCCGTAGCCGAGCTCTTTCATGAGCCTGGTCGGCGCGTTGCGGATGTGCAGCGGCACGGGCTCCGCAAGCTGCGTGACCGCGTCGCGTTTCGCGTTTTCGTACGCCATATAGAGGGCGTTCGACTTCGGCGCAAGCGACAGGTATACGACGGCCTGCGTCAGATGCACGGAGCATTCCGGCATGCCAATCAGGTGACACGCCTGAAACGCCGCAACCGCAAGCTCCAGAGCGCGCGGATCGGCAAGGCCGACGTCCTCGCTTGCAAAGCGCGTCACGCGTCGCGCAATATAGATCGGGTCCTCGCCCGCTTCAAGCATCCGCGCGAGCCAGTAGACCGCGGCGTCCGGATCGGAATTGCGCATCGATTTGTGCAGCGCGGAGATCAGATTATAATGCTCCTCCCCTGTCTTGTCGTACAGAAGCGATTTTTTCGAGGTGCACTGTTCGACGGTATCGACCGAGACCTTCATCACACCGTCGTCGTAATCGCCGTTCAGCACCGCCATCTCAAGCGTAGAAAGCGCGGTCCGTGCGTCGCCGTTCGCAAACGCCGCGATCATGCGAAGAACGTCGTTGGTGATCTCGACCTTTTGATTTCCGAAGCCCTTCGGACTTTCGATCGCGCGGCGCAGAAGCGCAAAGAGATCGTCCTCCGAAAGCGCTTTCAGAACAAAGACCTTGCAGCGGGAAAGGAGCGCGCCGTTGACCTCGAAGGACGGGTTTTCGGTGGTTGCGCCGATCAGAATGATGCTGCCCTTTTCCACAAACGGCAGAAACGCGTCCTGCTGTGCCTTGTTGAAACGATGGATCTCGTCGACGAATACGATCGTCTTTTCGCCGAACATCCGGTTTTCGTCCGCCTGCTGCATCACGGTGCGGATCTCCTTGATGCCGCTGGTGACCGCGGAGAAATTGATGAATTTCGCCTTTGTCTGGTTTGCGATCACATGCGCAAGCGTCGTCTTGCCGACGCCCGGCGGTCCCCAGAAGATCATGGAAGAAACCGCGTCCTGCTCGATGATGCGGCGAAGGATCCGGTTCGGTCCGATGAGATGTGTTTGCCCTACGACCTCGTCGATCGTTTCGGGACGCAAGCGCGCCGCAAGCGGCTCTCTGAGCGCCGCGTTCAAAAGCGTTTGCTGCTCGTTCATGGCAACCTCCTTTTTGAAAGGTCGTTAAAAGCGTGTCATGCCGGTCTGCGGGCGAATCTGCCGTCGTCCGGCTCCGTGATATCTTCAAGCATACGGCGCAGCAGCGTGTTTGCGCCGTCATAGTCGTTGCGCTGCAGCCGCTTTTCAAGAGAATCCTCGTTGTAAACGATGCGTGTAAACCAAAGCGCATGGTACAGCGTATAGATCTCCCAGCCGATACGCTGCTCTGCCTCCGTCAGCTCCCGAACGGACAGATAGCCGTCAAGAAAAGCCGGGAACAGCCGTTCGCGATATGATGCGGGTACGTTTTCCGGAAGATCCATTTCATATGCGGTCAGAAGCCCCTCCAAAACAAGGTCGGAGACGAGGACCACGTCGCCCGCGTTGTTATAGTCGAATACGAGCAGCCCCTCCGGCGTGTCGATCAGATTGTTGATCGATATATCGCCCTGCACGGCGGACTTCGGCAGCGTATCCCATTCGGCGGTCAGCGCGGCGCGTTTTCGTTCGATGTGCGTTTCGATCTGCGCCAAAAGGGACGGATCGATCCCGTCGGACTTTGCAAGCGTCAAAAACCGATCCATGCAGTCAACGTCGTTCTGTTCCGCAGCGGAAAACAGCGTGCCGCAGCCGATCCGATACCCGTGCGCCAGAGACAGCATGTGGATTTGTGCGACCAGCGCGCCGATCCGGAAGGCAAGCGGCTCCGTGATCTCACGGATCTCCTCGCCGCAATATTCCTCAACGGTCGCGACGCAGGGAACGCCCGAACAGGCGGTTTCCAAACAGAAATGTCCGTCCGAACGGTAGAAGCGCGGCGTCAGAATGCCGTTTTCGCGTAAGAAGGAGGCAAACGCGCATTGCTTTTCCTTGATATCCCGCTCTGCGGAAAGCTCGGGCAGCTCGCCGTCCAGAAATTCGTGGCATAATTTCAACACAAGGCGCCGACCGTCCGTCGTTGTGACGCCGATGATATGCTTGAAATATCCGTCCTCGTCTTCCTCATGCAGAAAAACGGTCGGCTCTCCTTTAGACGCTAACAAGCCAAACTGCGACAGCACGGCATCCGGCGTCCATTGTGTTTCCATATGCAGACCTCCTTTTTCCCTAACTTTTATTATACCATATTGCAGATCCCTTTTCAACGCCCGCGGGCAAAACAAAAGCGCCGTCCCGTTCGGGACAGCGCTTTTATGTTTACCGATGAATCAGCCGATGACCGTGGTATAGGTCGTGGTCTCGGTCACGCCACCCATCTTCCAGAAGCAGATCTCCGGAACAGCGGTGCGGCTGATCGCAAAGTAGTTCTTCGACGTGTTGAAGCCGAGGTGCGGAAGCTTCGTGCTTGCCGCGTTCGTGGCGTCCACGGTGCCTTCGGCGATCGCGAAGGTCCAGCGGTTGTAGCTTGCCGTGTTGGTCTTGTAGCTGTACAGATACCCACCGCGGCTTGCGAGATACGAGCCGGTCGCGACGTTCTGCACGGTGAACTTGTCACCCGCCGCAGCGATCGTGAAGATGTAGTCGTTCGTTACGTTCTCCAGCGTCTCGCCGTTGAGCGCCATGCCGGTCGTATTGAACGCGGCACAGGCGCCCGCCTTCGCGGTCTCAAGCTTCTTGGTGCCGGCAACGCCTTTGAGGACGGTCATTGCGTCGGTCTTGCCGTATGTGATGACGTAGCTGCCTTCCCAACTATCCGGCGCTTCGGTCACCAGCTCAAAGGCTGCCGCAGAGGTATCGGTGTGCGAGAACAGCGCCTTCAGCGTGATGTCCGCGGTCGCGGAGTAGCTGCCGGTCAGCACCTCAGGCAGCGTCGCGACGTTGTTGTAATCCTCCGTGACCCAGCCGAGGAAGGTGTATCCTGCGGGCGCGGTGACGGTCGGGAGCGTGATGGATGCACCTGCCTGACAGTTCATGGCTGCGGGCGCGGTGACGCCTGCGGGCACGGAGAAGGTCACCGTGTAGCCGAGCGCGTCGGTGTAGCTATCGACGAAGGAGTAGCCGCAAACGGTGCAGGTGTGCGTCGTGTAGCCCTGTTCGGTCGCGGTCGGCGCGGTCACGACGTCGTTGTAGGTGCAGCTTTCGGTGACGATGTCGCCGCACTCTGTGCAGGAATGGCTGTGCGTACCGTCGTTGTTCGAGGTCCAATCGCCGTAGGTGTGCGTATGCGGCGCGGCCGGGTTGCTGTTATAGTAGGTAATGCCCTCGACCTCTTCCTTCCAGACCTGCGTCTTGTTGGTCGTGTAGCCGGTGTTGACTACGAAGTAGCTGTTGGAGCCCTTGACGAGGTAGGTGTATTGCGTGCTCGCAACATTGCTGATCTTCATGCAGATGTTGTAGAGGTCGTATTCGATGTTCCAGTCGGAATACTCGGACTGATACGACTGCATATTGTGCAGATACGTGCTCTGCGTGCCGATCCAGTAGCCGGTGCCGTCGTTCTTGATCGTGTAGTAGTTGCCGTTCTTTGCAAAGGCGAACACGTAATCCGAACCGACGTTGCGCAGGACTTCGCCGTCCAGCGTGATGCCGGAGTTTGCGTACGTGATGGACTGACCTGCGGAGGTGGTCTCGATGCGCTGATCCTTGCTCGCGGTCTTCAGCACGTACATGCCCGTATCCTTGGCGTAGGTGATGACGTAGTTGCCGGACCAGTCGGAGAGGTTGTCGTTGACCAGCCGATAGATCAGATCGCCGGTGCCCTCCGTGCGGGTGAACAGCGCATACAGCGTGGCGTTCGCGGTCACGGTGTATTCCGCGCCGGGCGCGTAGAATTCGGGCTCCGCGGTGGTCTCGGCGATTTCTGCCGTCGTCCAGCCGATGAAGGTCCAATCGCTCGGAACGTTGCTGACGGAGGTCGGCAGGTTGATGACGTCATAGATCTGTGCGCTCACGCTGCCTTCGGAAGAACCGATGGAGCGGTAGTTCACGGTGTAGGTGGGCTTCGGCGCGAAGATGATCCTGATCGTGCAGTCGGTCGACGGCGCAACGTTGATGATGTTGCCGTTGATCGTTGCCGTTGCGGTGCCGCTTACGACCTCATAGTCGGATACATAGTAGCCGGCTGCGGGCGTTGCGGTGATCTTGGTGCCGTTGACGGAAACCGTGCCCCATGCGGTGTTGTTGGAGACCGCGGTGACGGTGAAGCTCACGTCCTTGGTGTACGCCTTGATGCGGTAGTCGCCGTTGTCCGGGCAGTCGGTCCAACTGCCGTTCGGCTCCTTATAGTAGGAGGTGTTGCCGTGGTTTGCGTGCTCCCACTTTGCCCAGGAGACGACGCTCGTGTCATAGAAGTTCGCGTCATACGGCGTGTGGACGTACTTGCCGGCGTCGTCCGCGACCGGGACGTTCTGCGTGAAGACGACCGAGAAGGTGTCGCCTGCGGCAAGCGCGACCGGGTTGTCGAGCGTGATGGTGTAGTAGCCGGAATAGGTCAGCGTACCGGTCTGCGTGGTCATCAGCGTACCGGAGGACGGGTTGCCGGTCGTCGGGTTCTTATAGATCTCAAGCGTGTAGGAAAGCGCTTCGTCCCAGCTGCAGAAACCGACCGCTTCGAGGCTCTCGCTGCCCTTTGCGGTAAAGACGTTCGCGACCTTGGTGTTGTTCGCAAAGCCGGTGCGGTTGCCGGAGCCATAGGGGACCGGGTTGCAGGTGCCGTCGTACTGATAGTTGTGATCGTAGTTGTCGATCGGCTCCGCATCGTAGAAGTAGATGTAGCCCTCGAGAACGGTGGTGTCCTCATAGGAGATGTAGGTGTAGCCCTGGCTGAAATAGCTCGTGCCCCAGCTGTTCTTGCAGATCCAGGCGCCGGAGCTCGACGGCTTGTTCGGGGAGAAGCGGCTTGCCGCAATGCTGTCGTCCCAGCCGACGATCGTGATCGCGTGGTTCGACCACTTGTGGGAGCTGCTGTCCTGAGAAGTGGTGTCGATCGTGCAGGTGTAGGTGTAGGCGTTGCCGGTCTCATAGTAGCTGATGTTGCCGGCGCCGTATTCCATGATCGCGCGCTTGATGCCCTCAATGTCCGTGCCGGGGATCCACTCGGAGTTCTGGACGTGGCAGATGTCGTACTGATAGGAGTATTTGCTGTCGAGACCGGAGCTTGCGACCGTGCTCGCTTTGCTGTACTGCAGGGCGGAGGCGTCGCTTTCGCTTGCCGCGCCGACCCAGCTCTGCAGGGTGTATGCGCTCATCTCGCCGTTGCCGCCGGAATCCAGGCAGCCGTCGGAGCCGAGCAGCGTGGTCTTGTCGCCGGTCAGCATGCCCTCGGCGTCGTAGGCGCTCGAGTAGTTGAAGAAGCAGTGCTGCGTCTCGGAAAGGTTGAGGCTCGTCGTGGCGGCGGAGCCGGTGGAGCCGACTTCAATGCCGTGCTTGATCATGTAGCTCTCAACGCTTGCCATCGCCGCGTGCGCCCAGCAGGAGCCGTACGGGTTCTGGTTCTTGACGGAGGTGACGTAACCAAGCGTATTGCTGTTGTACGAGCTCGGCAGCGTGTCACGCGTAGGCTGAATGCCGGAGAGACGGTAATACGTTTCCATATCGCCGCGTACATACGCATCGGAAACGGCGCGGGTGCCGTGGTCCGGCGTGGCGATATAGCCTGTTTTCAACTGTTCATCCGAAAGACGTCCAGGACCCCGACGCGTCCCTTCCGCAAACGCCGCGGCAGGGAGCAGGGCAAGGATCATGATCGCCGCCAGAAAAACGGCGAGCAGCTTCTTGGTTGTACGATTCATACAAGGTCTCCTCTTCTGATAATTTGCACCGGAACCCCCGGCACTTTGACCTGTTTATCATAGCACAATCTGCATAAAAAATCTATACCTTTCTATACAATTATATTGATAATGAATGAAAAATTTTTATTATACGCAGTTAAAACGACAAAACCGAATGATTATACAGGAAGCCCGGACGGGCGGAGCGCCATTTATGCACCCGCCCTTATATCCATACAAAAACACCCGGCGGAAATCCCGCCGGGTGCCGGTATAAATCGATATCAGCCTAACTTTGCGCAAAGGTCTCTTAACGCATCGGTCAGCGCTTCCTCGAAGGTCGGGTGCGGTCGCATCGCTTTGAGGAGATCTTCGGGCGTCAGACCGTTTGCAATCGCAAGACCGAGCTCGCCGATCATGTCGCTTACGTTCACGCCCATCATCTGCACGCCGAGGATCTTTCGCGTTTCCGCATGCGCAAGCACCTTCATAAAGCCGCGGTCGCCGTTCACGATGACGGTCCTGCCGTTAGAGAACATCGTGACCTTTCCGACCTTTACCGGGATCTCCGCGTCCTTCGCTTCCTGCTCAGTCATGCCGACGGAGGCGATCTCCGGGCGGGTGTAGACGCAGCTCGGCACGATCGAAAGGTCCGCGCCGTTGGGCTTTCCCGCGATCTCGTTGACTGCATAAAGCCCCTGTGCCGTCGCGACGTGCGCAAGCTGGATCTTCGCGGAGACGTCGCCGATCGCATAGACGCCGGGCATCGAGGTCTCGAACTTCTCGTTGACCTTGATGCGTCTGCCTTCCATTTCAAGCGCAACGTCCTCGCCGAACAGCCCGTCGGTATAGGGACGTCTGCCGATCGCGCAAAGCACGACCTCGGCTTCCGCGCTTGCGGGCGCGCCCTTGGACTCGAAGTTGACCGAAAGTCCGGCTTCGGTCTTCGTGACCGACTTGACCATCGCGCCGGTTGCGATCTTTACGCCGCGCTTTTTCATGATCATGGAAAGGTTCTGCCCAAGCTCCTTATCGAGCAGCGGCAGCAGCCGGTCGAGCCCTTCGACCACGGTGACTTCAACGCCGAGATCGTTGAAGAACGTCGCAAACTCCATGCCGATGACGCCGCCGCCGATGATGACGACGGACTTGAACGGCGCAACGCCCGCCAAAAGGTCATCCGAGGTCAGAACACCGTCAAGGTCGAGACCCGGGATTGGCGGACGCGCGGGTACCGAGCCCGTCGCAAGGAGAATGTTCTCCGCGGTATAGGTCGCGTCGCCGACCGAAACGGTATGTTCCGCCGTCAGCGTGCCGAGACCGTTCAGAACCGTGACCTTCGCGCTCTTCAAAAGCCCTTCGACGCCGCCTCTGAGCTTTTCCACAACCTGCTGCTTATAGGCATAGATCGCGGAAAGATCGAACGTCGGCTCGCAGGAAATACCGAGCGCCGCGCCGTTTTTCGCTTCCTCATAGACGCCGGACGCGTGTAAAAGCGCCTTGGTCGGGATGCAGCCGCGGTTTAAGCAGGTGCCGCCGACAAAGTCCTTTTCGATGAGCGCGGTTTTCAAACCGAGCTTTGCGGCATGCAGCGCCGCTTCGTATCCGCCGGGGCCGCCGCCCACGACGATCAGATCAAAATCGTACATATCAAATCTCCTGTTCCGTCAGCATTTGAATGATGTCCCGCGCGTGCGGGAGGTTTTCTGTTTCGATGCGCGCCTGCATCGCCGCAAGGGAAAACGGGCAGCCGGCGAGCGCTGTTCTGAGCTTCGGCGCAAGCGCCGGGTCCATATCGTCGGTATAGACGGCGGCGTTTTGAATGACGCCGCGATCGACAAAAAGCTGCAGCTCGACGCCGCCCCAGGGGAACCGCTGTTCGCAGCGGAACGAGAACGGCAGCTTTTGCCCGAAGAGCCACGCGTCGCTTGCGTAGTGCGCAGTGAGCGCTTCGATCCGCGTCCCGTCGATGACGGGCGGCGCGGATACCGGAAGGTCATAGACCTCCGAAAACGCCTGCCGCATCGCGGAATTCAGCATATCGACCGTGATCGCGGGGTTCAGCTTCTTGAGATTTATGACCCGCGAACGCACGCTTTCCACGCCTTTGGCTTCGAGCTTTGCCTTCGAGGGGCTCAAATATCGTCCCATGGCGTCCGCGTCGACGTCGACCAGCAGCGTACCGTGATGATAGGCGCGTCCCTCGTGGTGACAGAACGCGTTGCCGGAAAACTTGCGCCCGGAAGCGAGCAGGTCGTTTCTGCCCGAGATCTCCGTTTCGATCCCGCAAAGACGGCACGCCCTGCGGATCACGGAAAGCTGGCGCATGAGGTCGTAATCCTCCTCGCGCATCAAAAACGTGAAGTTCAGGTTTCCGAGGTCGTGATAGACCGCGCCGCCGCCGGACAGGCGCCTTGCGAGCCTGCCGCCGTCCTTGAAGAGCTCTGTCGTGCGGCACTCCGCCCAGGCGTTCTGGTTCTTGCCGATGACGACCGTGCGTTCGTTCTGCCACAGATAAAGAAGGCAGCACCCGCCTTCGACGGTCTCCAGCAGGTGCTGCTCAATGGCAAGGTTGCGATGGGGATCGAACCCCTCGCTTTCATAGACTGCGATCCGCTCGATCATGCAAAGGTGTAGCGCACGATCGGGTTGCGCGCTGCCTTGACTTCGTCCGGACGGCCGATCGGGGTGTGATGCGGCGCGCCGTGCATGGCTTCGGGATCGGTCTTGCCGAGCTCGTAGAGCTTACGGAACACGTCCGCAGCCCAGTCGAGCGTCTCCATGCTTTCCGTTTCGGTCGGCTCGAGCATCAGCGCTTCGTGCACGATCAGCGGGAAGTACATTGTCGGCGGATGCATGCCGTAGTCGATCAGCGACTTCGCAACGTCGAGCGCGGAAACGCCGGTCTCCTTCTCGTAGTGCGAGAGGTCGAGCACGAACTCGTGCATGCAGATGCGGTCGAACGCGGGCGTGAACGTGCCCTTGATCTTTTGCATCAGATAGTTCGCGTTGAGGACCGCGTTGGTCGCCGCCTCCGGGATGCCCTCACGCCCGAGCGTCATCACATACGCGAGCGCGCGGACGCACACGAGGAAGTTGCCCATAAACGCGCGGACCTGCAGCCTGCCGGGACGATCCATCAAAGCGGAGTGCGGCAGGAACGGCTTTAAGAACTCCTTGCAGCCGACCGCGCCTGCGCCGGGACCGCCGCCGCCGTGCGGGGTGGCGAACGTCTTGTGCAGGTTCAGGTGGATGCAGTCGAAGCCCATATCGCCGGGGCGCACGACGCCCATGATCGCGTTCGTGTTTGCGCCGTCGTAGTAGCACAGACCGCCCGCCTCGTGCACGAGCTTCGTGATCTCAAGGATGTTCTCGTCAAAGATGCCGACCGTGTTCGGGTTCGTCAGCATCAAGCCTGCGACGTCGTCGCCGAGGACAGATTTCAGCGCTTCAAGATCGACGCAGCCGTCCGGCGCGGAGGGGATGTTCACGACCTGATAGCCGCACATCGCCGCCGTTGCGGGGTTGGTGCCGTGCGCGGAATCCGGCACGATGATCTTGGTGCGCTTTTTGTCATTGCGCGAATCGTGATACTGCTTGATGAGCAGCACGCCGGTAAATTCGCCGTGCGCGCCCGCCGCGGGCTGGAACGTCATGCCGTCCATGCCGGTGATCTCGCAGAGATCCGCGCGCAGCGTGTCGAGCACTTCGAGCGCGCCGCGGACCGAGGACTTCGGCGCGAGCGGGTGGATGTTTGTAAAACCCTCCATCGCCGCCGCTTCTTCGTCGATGCGCGGATTGTACTTCATGGTGCAGGAACCGAGCGGATAGAAGCCGCAGTTCACGCCGTGTACCTGCTTGTTGAGCTCGGTGTAGTGGCGGGAAACGTCGGTCTCGCTCATCTCGGGAAGATGCGGCGCGGTTTCGCGATTGAGACCTTCCGGCAGCTCGACCGCGGGAACGTCGCACTTCGGCAGAATATCGCACTTGCGTCCAGGAACGCTCTTTTCAAAAATCAGTTTCATGCGAGCACCTCCTTGACCACGGAAACGACCTCGTCGAGCGTCGCCTTACTGACCTTTTCGGTGACGCACCAGAGCATGCCGGACTCTATGGGAAGTCCGGAGAGGATGCCCTTTTGGGCAAGCGCCTGTTCGATCTCTTTGCACTTCGGCATGTCGAGCAGGAACTCGTGGAAGAACGGCGCGTCGTAGCGCAGACGTACGCCGGGGATCGCGGTGAGCGCTTTTTCAAGATAATGCGCCTTTGCCATGCACTGCTTTGCCGCCTCCGCCATGCCGTCGGGACCCATCGTCGCCATATACAGACCCGCGGTCAGCGCGCACAGCGCTTCGTTCGAGCAGATGTTGGAGCTCGCCTTTTCGCGGCGGATGTGCTGCTCGCGCGCCTGCAGGGACAGGACGTACGCGCGGTTGCCGTCGTGATCGGTCGTCTCGCCCACGATGCGGCCGGGGAGCTTGCGGATGTGCTTCATGGTCGTCGCCATAAAGCCGAGGTACGGACCGCCGAAGCCGATCGGCATGCCCAGCGGCTGCCCTTCGCCGACCGCAACGTCCGCGCCGCAATCCTTCGGCGTTTTCATGATCGCAAGCGCGATCGGATTGCAGCCCATCACAAACATCGCGCCCGCCGCATGCACAAGCTCGCCCAAAGCTTCCGCGTCCTCAAAGACGCCGTAGAAGTTCGGCTGCTGTACATAGAACGAAGCGACGCCGTCGTTCAGCATGGTACGGAGCGCCTCGATGTCGGTCTTGCCGTCCTTCATCGGAACGACCAGAAGCTCGTCGTTGGTGCCGTAGCAGTAGGTGCGGACCGTGTTGATCACGTCCGGATGCGTCGTCGCCGAGATCAGCGTGACGCGGCGCTTGCGGTCGCGGCACATGGCGGCGGCTTCGGCAGCCGCGGTCGCGCCGTCGTACACGGACGCGTTGCTTGCGTCCATGCCGGTCAGCTCCGCGATCATCGTCTGATACTCGAAGATCGACTGTAAAACGCCCTGGCTTATCTCCGCCTGATAGGGCGTATACGCGGTGAGGAACTCTTCCTTTGCGGGGATATACTTCACGATCGACGGAATGTAATGATCGTATGCGCCTGCGCCGCGAAGCACGGTCTTATAGACCGTGTTCTTCGCCGCGAGCTCTGCCATCGCATTGCGCACTTCCATCTCGCTCTTGCCTTCGGGCAGATCGAGCGGACGGTTTAAGATCATGTTTTCCGGCACGTCGCGATAGAGCTCACGGTAATCCGAAAGCCCGATCGCTTTGAGCATTTCCCGGCGCTGTTCCTCGGTGGAAGGAACGTAGCTTCCCATGCGTTATGCCTCCGCGATGAATGCTTCGTACGCCGCTGCGTCCAGAAGCTCTTCGGTTGCGGTGACGTCGGAAACCTTGATGATCCACGCGCCGTACGGATCCTCGTTGAGCTTTTCGGGCGCGTCGAGGAGCTCCTCGTTGATCTCGGCAACGGTGCCGGAGACCGGACAGAGCAGATCGCTGACCGCCTTGACGGATTCGACGTCGCCGAACGCTTCACCCGCGGTGACCGCGTCGCCGACTTCCGGCAGGTTCACAAACACGAGATCGCCGAGCGCGTCCTGCGCAAAATCGGAGATGCCGATGACGAAGAGGTCGTCTTCCTTTTTGACCCACTCGTGGTCCTTGCTGTACTGCAATTCGGGTTTGATTGTCATGATTCTATCCTCCTGAAATTATTTTTGTTTATAAATGACCGGCACCACATAGGGCGGGACATTGTTGGAGATGTGCTTCGAGGGAATGACGGCTCTGAGGCGCTTGCCGCGGACGTCGACCTCGACTTCGCCGTTCACCGGAACGTCGGACTTGATGTAGCAGATGCCGATCGCGCGCTTGCCGGTTTCGGGAAGCAGTTTGACGTCGGCGCCTTCGCCGGAGGTCTGATAGTACGGGATCATCGTGCCGCTGGTGACCCAGCCGATCATCTCGCCGTTGCGGTATACCTCCATGCCGTGACGGATGACGCCGCGATCGAGGAGCGCGATCGGGCGGACGCGCTTACTGAGCGTCGCCATCGCTTCGGGATTGTAGTCCTTCGCTTTGAAGCAAGCCTGCGCAGCCGCCTGCTTTTTAAGCGCTTCACGGCCGACAAAGTCGCCCTTCGCCTCGTCGAACGAGACCGCGAACTTCGCAAGCGCCAGCGCAAAGATCGGCATGGGCTTGCCCTCTTCGTCGACGCCCATTTCGTCGCCGTACAGCGGGAGCATGCCTTCCATGCGGAGCGTGTCGCGCGCGCCCAGCCCTGCGGGCTTGCCGCCGAGCTCGATGAGACGGTTCCACATCCAGTGCGCGTCTTCGTTCTTTAAGAACAGCTCGTAGCCGATCGGCTCCGCCGTATAGCCCGTCCGGGAGACGAGGACCTCGTGTCCTTCCATCATCAGCGTGCTGAGATTGTTGCGCGCGGGCTTGGTGACTTCGTCGACGCCCGCGAGCGTCTTCAGGATCTCTTCGCTCTTCGGACCCTGCACCGCGATGGAGACCGTTTCGTTCGTGATGTTTTTGATCGTGCAGTCGTAGTTCTTGACGATCGGCGCAAACCACGCGAGGTCCTTATCGGTGTTCGACGCGTTGACGACGAGCAGGAACCGGTCCTCCTCGAAGCGGTAGAGGTACGCGTCGTCGACGGCGCTGCCGTCCTCCGCGGGAATGATGCAGTACTGCGCCTGATTGACGCCGAGCAGCGCTGCGTTGCTCGAAAGCACATGCTGCAAAAACGCGAGACGCTCCGGTCCTTCGATGATGAGACGGCCCATATGGGATACGTCGAAAAGACCGCAGCAGCTTCTGGTATACAGATGTTCCGCAATGATGCCTTCCGGATACTGGATCGGCATTTCCCAGCCGCCGAAGTCGACCATCGTTGCGCCGGCAGCGACGTGCGCGTCATACAGTAGGGTACGTTTGAGTTCGCTCATGAGAATCCTCCTTATAAAAATGATGAACATTTGCGGCGCCTGCCGCAGTGTGAAATGATCGCGGCACCCGCCGCGGGAAAATGAAAAAGCGCAAAGTACGCCTGTACCCTGCGCCTCCGTAATAAGCCTGAGAGATTCCCGCTGGCATCAGCGGTTGCACCGACGGCGTAAAGGGTCGATCCCTTTCCTTTCCGGAGTCACGTCCGGGTCCGATCCTTCTGCCTGAGAGTTTCTGCAGTTCCCCTTCGGCGCCGTTTTTACGACCTCTCCCGGGCCCATCGTCCGTGACGGTATTCGGTTTTTTGTCCTTGTATACGATACCGCGAATACGGGGGCTTTGTCAAGAGGAAATGCGCCGAAACCGGGAAAATGTTCTTATTATTTTTACACAACGAATGATCGTGCACGGTTGCTTTTTTTGCATACCTGTGCTATGATACGGTTAACGTAATATCATCGCAGTGGTGTACCTTTCGGTTCGACAAATTTTGCAATCGGGCAAGAACGGAGCGGAAATGTATCAAAAATATTGGAAACGAATACTGGATATCGTGCTGTCGGGTCTCGCGATCCTGACGCTTTCTCCGTTATTGGCGGTGATCGCGGTCTGGATCAAGCTGGATTCCGAGGGTCCCGTGCTGTTCCGGCAAACGCGGATCGGCATCCATAAAACGGAATTTGAGATTCTGAAGTTCCGCACCATGCGAAAGGACGCGCCGAACAACGTTCCGACGCATATGTTTTCCGATTCGCATCACTGGATCACGCGGTCGGGACGGTTTTTGAGAAAAGCAAGCCTGGATGAGCTTCCCCAGCTTCTGCAGATCTTTACCGGCAAGATGTCGTTCGTGGGACCGCGGCCCGCGCTCTGGAACCAGTACGATCTCATTGCCGAGCGCGATAAGAACGGCGCAAACGACGTTCTTCCCGGACTGACCGGCTGGGCGCAGGTCAACGGGCGCGACTCGCTGTCGGTGGAGGAGAAGGCGCGTTACGACGGCGAATATGCCGCGCATGTGACCTTCGGAATGGACATGAAGTGCATCTGGAAAACGGTTTCCACGGTCATCACGCGCAAGGGCTTCAGCGAAGGCAAGCGCGAGGACAGGCAAGAGAACCGGAAATGAAGCGGATCCTGATCACAGGCGAACACGGCTGGATCGCTTCGTCGCTTTGCGACGCGCTGAACAGAACGCCGGAGCGGTACGCTGCGGAAACGGTCTCGCTGCGGAACGGTCTTCCGGAGACGCTCGATTGGAAAGGCTTTGACGCAGTCGTGCATACCGCGGCGATCGTGCATCAAAAGGAAACGCGCGAAACGGAAGCGCTGTATATGCGCGTCAACCGCGATCTGACCGAAGCGCTCGCAAAGGCGGCAAAGCGCGGCGGCGTAAAGCAGTTTGTGTTTTTCAGCACGATGAGCGTATATGGCATGGAGACGGGCACGATCACAAAGGATACGATCCCGAAGCCCGTCACGCAGTACGGACGCTCGAAGTTTGAAGCGGAACGGCGCATCGCCGCGCTTTCGGACGAAACGTTTCTCGTTTCGATCCTGCGTCCGCCGATGGTGTTCGGTCCCGGCGCAAAGGGCAATCCGGAAAGGCTCAGGCGGCTTGCAAAGCGTCTGCCGTTCTGCCCCGATTTTGAGAACCGCCGCAGCATGGTTTCGATCGATACGCTGTGCGATACGGTGCGTCGGCTCATTGACACGCCGCGCGCTGGCGTCTTTTTTCCGCAGGAGCCGGAGCCGATCGCAACGCGCACGCTGATTGCGCGCGCCATGGAAGAGCAGGGACGAACGCCGAAGCGTTCCGGGCTATTCAATCCCGCGATCCGTGCCTTACGCGCGTGCACGCACGTCGGCAGGAAGGCGTTCGGGGACCTTGTGTATGAGGACCTTCGGGAGCTTCCGCTGCCGAACAAAGAGGAGGAACCGCAATGAGCCCGCGCGTCAGCGTCGTTATACCGGCATATCGGTGCGAAAAAACGGCGGAGGAAAGCATCCGATCCGCGCTTCGGCAAACGGTGCGGGACATCGAAGTGATCGCGGTCGACGACGGGTCCGACGACGGCACGCCGGAGATCCTTGCGCGGCTTCAGAAGGAAGACGCGCGCGTCCGGGTGATCACGCTTTTGAAAAACGGAGGCGTGGCAAACGCGCGAAACTGCGGTGTCAACGACGCGCGTGCGGAACGGATCGCGTTTTTGGACAGCGACGATCTTTGGGAGCCGGACAAGCTCGATCGGCAGCTTGCGGTGATGGAAAAGACCGGAGCGGCGCTCGTCTTTACGGCGGCGGTCTGCATCGATGAACGCGGCGAACCGACCGGAAAGATTTTCCACGCGCCGGAAACGGTGACGGCGAACCGGCTTTTGTCCGGAAACGATATCGTGACCAGCACGGTTCTCGTGCAGCGCACGGTCTATGAACGGCATCCGATGGAGCACAGCCATCTGCACGAGGACGTGATCAGCTGGTACCGGATCTTAAAGGACGGCGCAAAGGCGGTCGGGATCGACGAGCCGCTTGCGCGCTATCGCGTCACAAAGAGCTCAAAGACCGGCAGCAAGGTCCGTTCCGCCGGCATGATGTGGAACACCTACCGCTGTCTCGGGATCGGACCGTTCAGACGGATCCTCTGCTTTGCGGGCTATCTTCTGCACGGCGTCAGGAGGTACTGGCTGTGAAGGAATCGATCCTTGCAAAGCTCAGACGCGTGCGCATCGGGGACGTCGGTCATTTCTTTCTGTTTCTTTTGGCGCTGCTGCCTGCGGCGATCTATAAAAGAAAGCGAAAGCATCTGTGGCTGCTGTGCGAATACGCCATGGAGGCGCAGGACAACGCATTCGCGCTGTTCCGGCATTTACGCGCGCGGCATCCGGAGATCGACGCGGTCTATGCGATCCATCGCCGCTCTCCGGCGTACGAAACGGTCGCGGCGATCGGTCCCGTCGTTCCGTTCGGAAGTCTTCGGCACTGGATATACTACCTTGCCGCCGAGGTCAACATTTCGAGTCAGAAGGGCGGCAAGCCGAACGCGCCGGTGTGCTATCTTTTGGAGGTCGTGCTCGGCTGGCTCAAAAACCGCCGCGTGTTTCTGCAGCACGGCGTGACGATGAACGATCTGCCGTTTCTGCATGCGGAAAACGCAAGGCTGAGCCTGTTCTGCTGCGCGGCAAAGCCGGAGTATGAGTTCATCCGCGATACGTTCGGTTATCCGGACGGGGTCGTGCGGTATACGGGCTTCTGCCGATTCGACGATCTGCTCGGCGCAGAGCCCGATCCGTCGCTCGTGCTGATCCTGCCGACGTGGCGGATGTGGCTCGAACGCGCGTGCAGAACGGACGCGGCGTTTTCCGAAAGCGTGTATTACCGGAGCTGGAACGCGTTTTTGAGCGATCCCGCGCTCGACGCGCTGCTCAAAAGGACCGGCAAGCGCGCGATCTTCTGCGTGCATCGCAACATGTCGCGTTTCGAGACTTGCTTCAAGGCGGCGTCGGACCGGATCGAGATCAAACGCTGGAACGAGGTTTCCGTGCCGGAGCTGCTGAAAAAAGCGGCGGTGCTCGTGACCGACTATTCGAGCGTGCATATGGATTTTGCGTTTATGAAGAAACCGGTCGTCTGTTTTCAGTTCGACCATGAGGCGTTCCGCGAGGGGCATCTGCCGAGCGGATATTTCGATTTTGAACGGGACGGGTTCGGTCCGATCGCCGAAACCGTTCCAGATGCGATCGGCGCGCTTTCCGGCGTGATCGAAAACGATTGCCGCATGGCGGCGGAATATGGGGAAAGGGTCGACCGGTTCTTTACGCTTAGGGACGATCAAAGCTCGGAACGGACGACCGAAGCGATCAGGGAGATGGTGAAACAACAATGCAAAAAATCGTAAAGACACTGAAGGGCTGGGTCACAAGGTTCCTCACATACTGGGACCTTTTGGTCTTGCTTGTGCAGCGGGACATCAAGCTGAAATACCGCAGAAGCTTTTTGGGGTATCTTTGGAGCGTGCTGAACCCGCTTCTGTCGATGCTGGTCATGGTCATCGTGTTCTCGACAATGTTCAAGCGCAAGATCGAGAATTTCCCGGTGTATCTGATCTGCGGCAACATTCTCTTCTCGTTCATGCGTGAAGCGACGAACAAGGCGATGACGTCGGTCATCGAAAGCGCGTCGCTGCTCAAAAAGGCGAACGTACCGAAGTATATCTTCACGCTTTCCAAGGTCACGAGCAGCATGGTCAATTTCGTGCTCTCGCTCGGCGCGCTGGTGATCGTGATGATCGCGACAAAGGTTCCGTTCCGTTGGTGCAATCTGCTGATCTTCATTCCGATCATCGAGCTGTACGCGTTCTGCGTCGGGCTCGGCATGCTGCTTGCGGCGGCGACCGTGTTCTTCCGGGACATCAAAAACATCTGGGGCGTCATTACGCTCGCGTGGATGTACCTGACGCCGATCTTCTATTCGCTCGGCAGCTTTTATAATGACAACGAGCCGAACAAAAACCTTGCCGCGGACGCGATCGGACTGTTCATCCGCAGGTTCAATCCGATGTATATGTATATCCAGCAGTTCCGCTACTTCATCTTACAGAACGCGGACGCATGGGAGGTCCCGACGCCGGAGCTCATGTGGCGCGGCGCGGCGGTGGCGGTGGTGTTCCTGATTGCGGGCACACTGACGTTCAAGGCGACCAAGAACAAATTCATCCTGTATATTTAATTGCCTATGGAACAATTGGGAAAGCTAATAAAACAGGGACAGCCCTGCATCGAGATCAAGAACGCTTCGGTCCGGTTCAACATCGCCGGCGAAAAGCTGGACAACCTCAAGGAATACTTTATCAAGCTTGTGAAGCGCGAGCTGCGCTTCAAGGAGTTTTATGCCCTGACCGACGTCAATCTGACGATCAACCAGGGCGAGTCGTGGGCGCTGATCGGCACGAACGGCGCGGGCAAAAGCACGCTTTTGAAGCTGATCTGCGGGATCCTCGCGCCGTATAAGGGCTCGGTGCGGGTCAGCGGCAGCATCGCGCCGATGATTGAGCTCGGCGCGGGCTTTGATCCCAATCTCACGGCACAGGAAAACATCTTCATCAACGGCGCGGTCCTGGGTCACAGCCGCAAGTTCATGAAGGAGCAGTACGAAAAGATCGTCGAGTTCGCGGAGCTTTGGAATTTCATGGATCTGCCGATCAAGAATTATTCGAGCGGCATGCGCGCGCGTCTCGGCTTTGCGGTCGCCACGATCGTCGATCCGGACATTCTGATCATCGACGAGGTGCTTGCAGTCGGCGACGCGGCATTTCAGGAAAAATGCCGCGCGCGCATCAAGACGCTTTTGGACAACGGAACGACGCTGCTGTTTGTTTCGCATGCAAAGGCGCCGGTCATCGAGCTCTGCAAGAATGCGGTCTGGCTGGATCACGGACATGTCAGAATGATCGATCGGCCGGACATTGTCTATGAATCATATGAGCGAGAGCTCGGTCTTACCAATACCAAATAACAACAAACTTCAGGGGGAGGGGAATCAATGGAGCAGAAAACACCGATCCTGAGCGTCGTGATCCCGGTTTATAATGCGGAGCAGCATTTGCCGGAGTGTCTGGATTCGATCAGAGAACAGACCTTTACGGAATGGGAAGTGATCCTTGTAGACGACGGGTCAAAGGACGGCAGCGGACGCATCTGTGACGAAGCGGCAGAGCAGGATCCGCGCTTTATTGTCATTCATAAGGAGAACGGCGGCGTATCGAACGCGAGAAACGACGGCATCGAAAAAGCTTCGGGCAAATATCTGATGTTCATCGACGCGGACGACGTCGTTCTGCCGAATTACTTTGAGGACATGGTCCGGGTCGAGGACCTATACGGCACGGATCTCGTGATCTGCGGGTTCGACCGGTTCAACGAAGACTGGGTAAAGCATTTTCAGCTGACGCATTTTTATGTCGGAATGTTCCGCGATCTGCAGCAGTTTCTGATGCTGTACACGGTGCCGAAGACGAACATGTTCGGCGTCTCCATCTGGGCGAAGCTGTATCCGATGCGGATCATCCGCGAGTACGGGATCCGGTTCGATCCGGCGATCTCCTATGAGGAGGACTGCGTCTTTGTCACGGACTATCTGAAGCACGTCAGCACGATCGCGGCGATGGGCGCGGTGATGTACCGTTACCGGCAGCAGGAGGAATCGCTGTCGAAGGGCTACCGCAAGGACACGTTCCGGTTCCTGGTCAACGGATACGACCGGCGCTGCGGGCTGATGAAGGAAAACGGACTCGAACAGTATTTGCCGAAGCTGAAGAATATCTTCTTCACCGTCGTGAAGAATACCTGTAAAAAGATCCTTTACGCCGATCTCAGCCAGGAGGAGAAGATCGCGGAATACGGAAAGCTGATGGAGTTCCCGGAAGTGATCGACGCGGTCACGTTTGAAAAGAAATCCCGGTCCGGCTTTACGAACCGCATCTGCGCCGCAATCAAGGCGAAGGATCCCGTGAAGCTCGATCGCGTCATGCGGTCGTGGAAGGTAAAGGACAAGGCGTTCGCCCTGTTCTACAAGGTCAAGCGGGTCGTGAACAGACTGAAAAGAAAAATCAAAAGAATGGTGAAAAGATGAAGGTCGGAATCGTAACATTTCATTTTCCGTTCAACTGCGGCGCGGCGCTGCAGTGCTGGGCGCTGCAAAGCAAGCTTGAATCGCTCGGAAACGAGGCGGAGGTCATCAATTACGTTCCGTGGTATCACTGGAACCGGTACGCCGCGCACAAGAATCCGATCTATTACGGCGGCAAAAAGTTCCGCGAGCCGGCGCGCAACATCCTGACCCGCACCTATCACGGCGCCAAGGGTTTTTACGACACGGTGCACTCGTGGAAAAACGCCAAGGTGAAGCTCCCGCGCGAGCAGAAGTTCAAGGCGTTCCGCAAGGCGCATCTCAAGGAGACGCGCATTTACCGTACGATCGGACAGCTTCGCGCGCATCCGCCGAAATGCGATCTGTACCTTTCCGGCAGCGATCAGCTCTGGAACAGCAAGCTGACGGACGGCGTATACGATCCCGCATACTTTTTGGATTTCGGGAAAAAGGACGTCCGCCGCGCGACCTATGCGGTCGGCACATTCTTCGCCGATCCGGAAGCGGCAAAGAAGACGATCGCGCCGATGCTCAAAAAGCTCAACGCGGTCTCGCTTCGCGAAGCAAAGTTCCTGCGTCCCGTCATGCAGGCGGCGGACCCGAAGACGCCGATGCACATCGACGTCGACCCGACGCTGCTGCTGGACGCCGCGGCGTACGACGCCCTGCTGCCGAAGGAGCCGCTCGAAAAGCGTCCGTTCATCGCGGTCTATACGATGCCGGGTCCTGCGCAGAAGCAGGTCAACGAAGCGGCAAAGCTTCTGGAACGTCAGACGGGACTGCACCTAATTGACGTCAACGGCAATCCGAACGCGGAAAACTGCCGGATCAAGGATCATCGGGTCTGCTCGCCGGAGGAGTTCATCTGGTATATCAGGAACGCCGAATACGTTCTGACGAACTCGTTCCACGGCACGGTCTTCTCCGTGCTGTATCATAAACGTTTCGCGACGATCCTGCACAAGGAGACGGGCAACCGCGTTTCGGAGCTTCTCGATAAGCTCGGACTTTCGGACCGCTATACCGACGAGACCGGCGAGATCGGCGGAATCATCGGGCGTCCGGTCGACTGGACGAACACAGACGCCGCGCTGGAAACGCTTCGCGCGGAGTCCGTGCGCTACCTCAGATACTGCTGCGGCGGAACAGAGAAGCCGGCGTTCCTTTCCGAAAAGGATCTGCCGAAGGAACAGCCCGCATTCGTCCCCGAAACAAAGGCAAAACCGGCGGCGGCAAAGCCCGCGTCCGTTCCGGTGCGCGCGCAGATCGAAGCGGCGCAGAAGGGAAAACCGATGTATACCGACGACAAAAACGCGCAGGTCGTGCTTGCGCTTCTGAAGCAATACAACATCCGGAAGATCGTGGTTTCGCCCGGTACGACGAACGTGCCGATCTCGCGCGCGGTACAGCTCGATCCGTTCTTCGAGGTATACTCCGCGGTCGACGAGCGCGGCGCGGCGTACCTTGCGGGCGGACTGGCGTTCGCATCCGGCGAGCCGGTCGCGATCTCTTGCACCGGCGCGACCGCCTCGCGCGATTACATCCCCGGGCTTACCGAGGCGTATTACCGGAACCTTCCGGTGATCGCGATCACCTCGCAGCACCATTCGCCGTGCTACAGCGATTTCATGCCGCAGATGACGGATCGCACCGTTTCGCAGAACGACGTCAAGCGGTTTGCGGCGATCCTGCCGCTCATCAAGGACGACGAGGATTTCAGGACCTGCGTCCAGCTCGTCAACGAAGCGCTGTATACCGCAACGCGGCACGACGCCGGTCCGGTGCACATCAATCTGCCGGTCGGCAATCTCTATTCGTTCAAAACGCCGAAGCTTCCGGACGTGCAGAAGATCGACGTATACGACGCCGAGGATTTCCCTGCGGACGCGCTGATCGCGGATCTTCAAAAAAAGCGGATCGCGCTGTTTATCGGCGCGCACAAGCCCTTTGACGCGGAAACGAAAGCGGCGATCGAGGCGTTTGCGGAAAACTGCGGCGCGGCGGTGTTCTGCGACCATACCGCGAACTATACCGGCACAAACCGCGTGCTGAGCGCTGTCGCAGGCGATCTTGCGGAGCTCAGTGAGCTTCCGGATCTCGTGATCGACATGGGCTCGGTGTCCGGCGATTACAGCGCAAGCCGCCTGTTCCGCGGAAGACGCGTATGGCGCATCTCGGAGGATCGCAAATTCCACAACCGTCACGGCGCGGAAATCGTCGAAAAACTCTTCTTCTGCTCGGAGCGGTTCTTCTTCCGCACGCTCAGCGCGGCGCGCACGAATACGGACTATTACGGACTCATCCGGGGTCTGCTGCCGAAGGTGGAAGCGCCCGTGCTGCCGCTGTCCAATATCTATGCGGCGTCGAAGCTTTCCGCGCTGCTGCCGAAGAACAGCTATCTGCATCTCGGGATTCTGAACTCGCTGCGCAGCATGAACTTCTTCAGCCTCGATCCGAGCGTCACCGTCAGCTGCAACGTCGGCGGCTTCGGCATCGACGGCGCGGTCTCCACGGCGCTCGGACAGGCGCTTTCCGATCCCAAACGGCTGTCGTTCGCGCTGATCGGCGATCTTGCGTTCTTCTATGACATGAACGCGCTCGGCAACCGGCACGTCGGAAACAACCTCCGCATCCTGCTGATCAACAACGCGCGCGGCGCGGAGTTCCGTCTGAATGCGAGCCTTGAACGGCTTTGGGGTTCCGACACCGACGATCTCATCGCAGCGCACGGACATTTCGGCAGCGCAAAGGCGTGGGCGGAGTCGATGGGCTTTGCTTACATGACCGCTGCGGCAAAGGACGCGTTTGACGAACAGATCGCGCGCTTCTGCGATCCCGAAGCGTTCCAGAAGCCTGTCGTATTCGAGGTCTTCACCGACGTCGAGGACGAAAAGACGGCGCTGAAGAATATGCGCGCGTTCAACCGCACGGTCCGGTGACGCCTATGGAAGAACGGAAACGGATCCTGCTGCTCGGGGGAACGGGCACGATCGGCGAAGCGCTGTATCCGGCGCTTCTGCGGGAAGGCTTCGAGGTATACATCACGAGCCGTTCGGCGCACGCGTCGAACGAGCGCGGGCTTGTGTATCTGCAGGGCAACGCAAAGGACGAAGCTTTTTTGGACGAGCTTCTTTCGGAGCGGTTCGACGCGATCGTCGATTTCATGATCTATACGACCGAATCGTTTGCGGCGCGCTGTGAAAAGCTGCTTTCAAGCACGACCCATTATCTTTTCCTGTCCTCGTACCGCGTATACGGCGACAACGGCAAAAATCCGATCACCGAACAAAGCCCGCGGCTTCTGGACAGCGTCAACGATCCGGAGTATCTGAAAACCGACGAATACGGTCTCACGAAGGCGCGGCAGGAGGATATTCTGAGAGCGAGCGGACGACGGAATTTCACGATCATCCGTCCCGCGATCACTTACGGCGGCGACCGGTTCCAGCTCGGCACAATGGAGGCAAACGAGTTTTTGGTCCGCGCGCTGAACCGCAAGACGGTCATCTTCCCGAAGGAGATGCTGCATAAGCAGGCGACGATGACCTGGGCGGGCGACGTCGGCAGAATGATCGCGCGGCTCGTGCTGAACGAAGCGGCGTACGGCGAAACGTATACCGCGGCGACGGCGGAGCATCATGCCTGGGGCGAGGTGCTGAATCTGTATCGGCGCATTCTCGGCATGCGGGTGAGGATCGTGCCGCTCGAAACGTACCGGAACGTCGTCGGGCGTCCGTGGCAGATCAAGTATGACCGCATGCTGGAACGTGTGATCGACAACACAAAGATCCTCACGGCGACAGGCATGCGCCAGTCCGAGCTGATGCCGCTTTCCGACGGGCTTCGGATCGAGCTTTCCGCGTTTTCACGCAGTCCGAAGTACAAAACAGTCGACGCAGAAATGCAGAAGCGGTTCGACCGCGTCGCGGGCGCAGGCACGTCGAAGCGTCCGGGGGAGCGGAGATTTCTGTTCAAAAAGACGGTCGATTTTTACCGGCGCGGGCTGTTAACGGAATCGATCAAAAAACGCCTGTACCGCATCGCGCCGCTTCGGAAAGCGGTGCATGGGCTGAAACGCCTGGTAAAACGGTCATAAAACGGCAGTTTCTGCAGACAGTAAGGAGGGGAAACCCTCCTTTTTGCGTCATAAATGTATCGAAAAAGTAAAGTTTCGCCGATTCGCTTGCTTTTTTTGCGAACGTTCGATAAGATATAAAAGGCAAGATATAGACGGGGCAAGTATGCCCGTTCCATAAAAAGGTGTTCGCAGGACGCCCGGCTTAGCCGAGAGGAGCGGTCGTGCGGAAACACGGAAAGGAATTACACATGATGAAACGATATTGTTCAAAACTGCTCTGCATCGGGCTCGGCGTCCTGATGCTGATCGGCATGTTCGGATGCTTCCAAAGCGAAACGGACCCGAACGTCGAAACCCAAACGCCTTTTGAAGACAACGCAGAGGAAACGGTCGTCGCTGTATCGACGGACACGCAGGTATTTACGGCGATCCCCGAGACGCCGCAGGCGACGGAGACAGTCGAAACGCCGGAGTCCACACCCGAGCCGACGCCGTTTGCAACGCGTCCGCCGATTGAGGGAGACGTTTCCACCGGTCGCTTCCCGGACCACGATACCGGAGCGGATGCGGACTGGAGCTATCAGAGCGACGAGCTGCGCATCGCGATCAAGCGGGAGGAGAACGAAGAAGACAGCATCGTCTATTACGTTGCGGATATCTGGATCCGGAACATCAACAGCTTCCGCATGGGCTTCGGGCACGGCAAGTTCAATTCCGGTCCGGAGGATCCCGAACAGTTTGCGCAGCGCGAGCACGCGATCCTCGGCTTTTCCGGCAGCTATAACAGCGGACTTGTCATCCACAACGGCACGGTCGTAAAAAAGAATGTGGAAAAGAGCAACAGCATGTTCCGCATGGGCATTCTGATCATCTATAAGGACGGTTCCGCAAAGCTTATCAACCGCGCAAAGAAGGAAAACTACAACTACGAGAAAGAAAACAAGCAGCACGGCGGCATATGGCACGCGCTGCAGTTCGGACCGGTGCTCGTGCAGAACGGCGAGATCCAGAACAAGCTCGGGAATTACACACGCCAGCCGCGCATCATCTTCGGCTACTGCGAGCCGGGACACTATATTGCGGTCGCGGTCGACGGCAGAACCAAGAAGTCCATCGGCATGACCGAGCAGGAGATGGCGGAGCTGATGCTTTCGCTCGGCTGTACGGACGCAATGAACCTTGACGGCGGATACAGCACGGCGATGGTGTTCATGGGAAAGACGATCAACGTCCCCGCACAATTCAAGGACGGCGATGGCGACTTGGTGGACGGCCGCAACATCAAGGACCTTATGGCGTTTGCGGAATATGACGCCGACGGCAACGCGCCGGAGTTGTCGCAGGTGACGCCGAACAAAGTATATGGAGAATAAACCGTGAAAAAACATGCCTTTGGAAAAACGGGCTGGATCGTCGGCATCGCCGTGATGGCGGTGCTGACGCTTGTTATGCTCGCCGTTGACATTGCGCTGATCGCACTGTAAGGAGGCGCGGGATGGAAGAAAAGGATCTGCTTCAGAACCCGGAAAAGCCCGAAGCGCCGCAGTCCGAAACGACTGCCGACGTGCAGCCGGTACCGACCGGAAAGCCGCATCGTAAGCTTCGGATCGCGTTCTTTGCGCTGTGCATTGCGTTTGCGCTGCTTGCCGTGCTCGGGATCGTGCTCGGCATGACCAAGGTGGAGATGTGCCGCGAAACGCGGTTCTTCTCCTGCGACAGCCGCGGGTTTCATCTGATCTCCTGCGGGGTGCAAACCGTGCGGCGCACCTACAAGCCGATCGACGTGAATGCGCTTCCGACGCCGGACGCGGAGCTGTTCGGCGAAGCGATGCGCGGCGACGTCGACTATTACGAGACCGGCGAGATCAAGGAAGTCCCGATCTACGAACAGAAAAAGATCGACCGCTTCATCTTCTCCATGATCATCGTGGTGCAGAACGGCTCGATCAAGTCCGAAGAACGGCAGACGGACATGATCTTTCTTGCGACGTATAACCAGCTGCAGCAGAAGTTTACGGTCGTTTCCGTCGCAAGGGATATGCTCGTGCCGCTTTCGGAGGATGAATGGAAGCGCGTCAATACCGCATACGCGCGCGGCGGGATCGGTCTGCTGATCAACACGCTCAACGACGTTTTTGAACTCGATATTCAAAACTACGTCGTCACCGGTACGGACGAGCTTGCCGCGCTTGCGGACGGAGTCAACGGCATTCCGGCGGATCTCAGTAAGCAGGAGGCTGCGTATCTCAACGAGATCTGCGGCGGCTCGCTGAAAGCGGGCAAACAGCAGCTTTCCGGAAAGGAGATCGTTGCACTGCTTCTTGACCGCACCTCGGACAACAAGGGCGATCTCGGACGCGCGGACCGGCAGGTGGAGATCGTGCACGACGCGTTCCTGTATTTGAAGGATCAATTCAGCAGCGAGTTTCTCTATCCGTTCTTTGTCACGATCTTCAGGAGCATCCGCTCCAACGTCGATTTTGAAACGCTGCGCAGCGTCGGCTATGAGATGGCGGTCGCAGGGGAATTGACGTTTGCGACGCACCGGCTGCCGTTCGACGATTCCTATACCGAACTCAACGTCGACGGCGCGTACGCGCTGCTGCCCACGTTTGAAAAGAACCGCATTCTGCTTCGCCAGGTGCTCTACGGCAAGGACGAATAAGCATGAAAAAACCACCCGAATCCGGGTGGTTTTTGTGTGGGCAGAAATCAGCCGTTGATGTTGTAGTCGGCATTGATCAGGTTCATGGACTTCAGGAACTTGTGATAGTAGATGAACGGTCCGACGATGATCAGAGCGCCGAGAACGCCCCAGAGCCAGTAGGTCTTTGCGCTGAACTCGTAGTTCTGATTTCTTCTCTTCAGCTCGTCGCCGATACGGTTGGAGATCTTGTGCTGCCAAACAATCGCCGCAATGCCCAGCGTGATCGGAGCGATCAGGAAGAACAGCAATGCATAATGCATGGTCTTCTTGCCGTCATAGCGGGATGCGACTTCGTTGATCTCGGAAGAGATGTGGCAGTTCACGACCAGAGCATAGATGCCGAGCGTGACGAGCGACAGAAGGATGTACTTCGCAAGACCACGGTTGGTTCTGAGCTGGTTGATGGGTTTCTGGGTGGTTTCCATTATAAATGCCTCCTCAATTTTTCCTTTCGGCCGGATTAAATCCAAGCCTTTATATATTTTAGCGTATTTCTGCAGAAATGTCAATCATTTGATGAACGACGGGATCAAAACCGGACAGGCAGCGCTGAAGGACCGGTTTCGGGCTTGCAAGCACGGAAAAAACTTGGTATACTGTATACTGAAGAAATTTGTGGAGGACGGCATGGAACAGTCTCACAAAAAACGGCGGATCGACCGAAAAGCGATCCTGCGCGAAAGCAAGGCGATCGTATTGATGACGCTGATGATCACGGTCGAAGCGCTGGCGGTCGTCATGCTCTATACGCCCGCGGGCGTCGTTACCGGCGGCGTTACCGGCATTTCGATGCTGATATCCTACGCGACAAACGGCATGATCCCGAACTGGATCTTCGTCGTGATCGCAAATACGCCGCTTCTCTTCCTTGCGTTCCGGTATCTGCACATCCGATTCACGGTCTATACGCTGCTGATGACCGTGCTCTTTGCGGCGGAGCTCGCTTTGTTCGGAAACCTCCGGCTTCCGCAGCTGTTCAATGTGGAGGAGCCGGCATGGCGCGTGGTCTCCGTGGTGTTCGGCGCCGTCACGATGGGCGTCGCGGGCGGCATGATCGTTCGGCTCGGCGGCAGCACGGGCGGCATGGACATCGTTTCGCTGCTTCTGAACCGCAAGTTTTCGATCTCAATGGGCACGATCTCAATGTCGCTGAACGTCGTGATCGCGATTGCGCTCGGCGTTGTGCGCGCGATCGGCGCGGGAGACTACCGGATGGGCGTAGAAAGCGCGGCGCTTTCGATCATCGCGCTGTTCGTCATGAGCATCGCGTTCAACAACATCATCCTCGGCATCAACCGCACCAAGACGCTGTTCATCATCTCGGACAAATGGGATGAGATCGCGCCGGACGTGCTGAACAAGATGCACCGCGGCGTGACCTACATCCCGTGCCGCGGGGCGTACACCAATCAAGAAAAGACGCTGGTCTATATCCTGACCAAGACGATCGAGCTTGCGAGCATTCGCCGGATCGTTCTCGAAAAGGATCCGAAGGCCATCATCTCCATTATCGATACGCGGGAGGTCATCGGCAAGGGCTTCTCCGCAGTCAACTGACAGAAAGGAAGGAAAACATGAAGAATTGGATCGAAACAACGCTCAGAGACCAGATCGAAGATCTGAAAGCGCTCGTGCGCATCCCGTCCGTATCCCGCGGAGATCCCGCAGAGCCGGGCAAGCCGTTCGGCAAGACCGTGTATGAAGCTCTGCAGGCAACGCTTCAGATCGCGCGCAGGCTCGGTTTGAAGGCGTGGGACGTCGACGGCTACTGCGGCGTGGTCGAGTACGGCGAGGGCGAGGAACTGCTCGGGATCCTGGCGCATCTGGACGTCGTGCCGGAGGGCGAAGGCTGGAGCGTACCGCCGTATTCCGCAACCGAAAAGGACGGACGCATCATCGGACGCGGCACGCTGGACGACAAGAGCCCGGCGCTGTCCGCCATCTATGCGCTCGCCGCGATCAAGGCGAAGGGCTTCCCGATGAAGCGCCGCGTGCGCGTCATCCTCGGCTGCGACGAGGAGATCGGCTCCTTGGGCGTCGAGCATTATCTGGAGGTCGAAGGACAGCCGACGCTGGCGTTCACGCCGGACGCGGAGTATCCGGTCGTCAATTCCGAGATGGGGATCATGCATACGACCTATGAGAAGAAATACGTCTCCGCGCTTCGGATCGACTGCGGCACGGCGGCGAACGTCATTCCCGGCGTGATCCGGGCGGAGCTTCCGTGTAAAGCGGTTCCGGTCGCGGCGCCGGAGGGATTCACGGCAACATACGAAGAAAACCGCATCACGGTCGAGGGCCGCGGCGGACATGCATCCATGCCGGAATTTGCGAAGAACGCGCTGCTTGCGCTGATGGACATCCTCACAAAGCAGCCGCTTCCGGAGGAGGATATGAAGACCGTCAACGCGCTGCACACGCTTTGGGGATATGACCTGCACGGCGAAACGATCGGCGTCGACGTGACCGACGAGTCCGGCAGAACGACCTATTCGCCCGACGTGATCCGCTTCGACGAAAACGGCGTCCGCTTCATCGCCGACTGCCGTCATCCGTTCACCGCAAAAGCGGAGGATCTTCTCAAAACCTGGGATGCGGCGTATGAAAAGGAGGGCTTTGTCCGCACGGATACGACGATCAAGCCGGGACATTTCATTCCGGCGGACAGCGAGCTCGTTTCCACGCTGATGAACGTCTATAACGAACTGAACGGCTCCGACTCGAAACCGCTGTCGATGGGCGGCGGCACCTATGCGCGCGAGATGGACAACGCGGTCGCGTTCGGCATCGTGCGCGAGGGCGAGGAGAGCATGTGCCATATGCCGGACGAATCGATCTCGATCGAGGACATCCGCTTCAACACCGTGTGCATGGCGGAAGCGATCCGCCGTCTCGCCGCTGTGTAATATGGCGCTCGTATATATCGTCGAGGACGACGCCGACATCCGCGAAATGGAAGCCTACGCGTTATCGAGCGCGGGGCTTTCGGTCGCGGCGTTTCCGGAGGGGAAGGCGTTTCTTGCGGCAGTTCAGACACAGCTTCCGGACCTTGTGCTATTGGACATCATGCTTCCCGGCGAGGACGGGATGCAGATCCTGAAGCGCCTTCGCGCAGACGCGTCTGCGCGCGCCGTCCAGATTATCATGGTCACCGCAAAGACCTCCGAAGCGGACAAGGTCCGAGGGCTCGATTCCGGCGCAGACGATTATCTTGTAAAGCCGTTCGGCATCATGGAGCTTGTGTCGCGCTGCAAGGCGCTCTTGCGGCGCGCGCACCGGCAGGCAGCAGTGCTGAAATACGAAACGATCGAGCTGGACGACGATCGCCACCGCGTCACCGTCGACGGACGGGAAACGGAGCTGACATTCAAGGAATACGGGCTATTAAAGTACCTTCTCGAAAACATCGGAACGTCGGTCACGCGCGACCGGCTTATGGAAGCGGTATGGGGATTTGCGTTTACGGGTGAATCACGCACCGTGGATATGCACATCAAAACGCTGCGAAAGAAGCTCGGCGACGCGGGAAGCCTCATCGAGACCGTGCGCAACGTCGGCTATCGGCTCGGGAGGTAGGCATGAACGTAAGCATGCTTTCCGGGATCCTCGATGCGCTGGAGGACGGCGTTGCGGTCTTCGATCTCGAAGGGACGGCGCTGTTCTGCAATGAAAAGGCGTATGCGCTGCTGCATATGCAGCCCGGCACGGTCGGCGCGCTTCGCGATCTGCCGGACGAGGTGCGCACGTTCTTCGGCGGCGTCCGTAGCGGCAGAAGCGAAACGATCGAGCTTTTCAACGAGGCGGTGCGTCTGCATTATCAGGATCTGCGGGAAAACGGTCTGCGCACCGGCGCGGTGCTGATCATGAGCGACCTCGGCGAGCAGCAGCGCGCGGATCGGATCCGGCGCGAGTTTACCGCCAACGTCTCGCACGAGCTGAAAACGCCGCTGACCTCAATCTCCGGCTATGCCGAAATGATCGAAAACGGCATGGCGAAGGAAGAGGACGTCTGCGTCTTTGCCGAGCGTATCCGGCGCGAATCGAACCGCATGCTTGCGCTTGTCTCCGACATCATCGCGCTTTCTGAGCTGGACGAGCAGCAGATCCTGAAAAACGCCGAAAAGGTCGATCTGTATGAGCTCGCGGCGCAGACGGTCGAAACGCTGAGAAGCGCCGCCATGGTGCGCGGCGTTTCGGTGCAGCTTCTGGGCGGACCCGTGGAGGTGTTCGGCGTGCGCACGCTTCTTTCCGAACTTCTCTATAACCTTCTGGACAACGCGATCCGCTACAACCGCGACAACGGCACGGTCACCGTCCGCACGGCAGGGCGGCAGCTTTCCGTGCGCGACACCGGCATCGGCATCCCAAAGCATCACATCGGGCGTATCTTCGAGCGGTTCTACCGCGTCGACAAAAGCCGCAGCAAGGCGACGGGCGGCACGGGGCTCGGGCTTGCGATCGTCAAGCACATCTGCGAGGAGCATCACGCGTCGATCGTGCTCGAAAGCGCCGAGGGCATCGGCACCGAGATCACGGTCACCTTCCCGCCGGTCAAAGACTGAGTACAAAAAAGGAGCCGAAGGAGGCGCTTCGTAAGGAAGCATCTCCTTCCCGTTTGAACACGAGATATTTGACCACGCCAGCCAGCAATGGTACAATCATTAAAAAATCGGGTTTTGTGAGGAAATCAGGCAGAGGAATCTGTGTAAACGGAACCGAAGCAAATAACAATCTCGTGTTGCCGTCCTGCTTCGTAAGGGCGGACGCTTTCCCGGACAAAGGAGTAAAAAGAAATGTCAGATGCAATCAGAACGAACCGGATGCGCTGCAGAGTGGCGGTCGTTTCCTGCTCATTGCTTTCATTCCTGGTCTTTCTTGCAGTGTGCGACCAGCTGCTGAGCACGCCGGACGCGATCGTTCAGGAGGTCGGATGGAAGTCCTACCATATGTTCACGATCCTGGCAAATATGTTCGCAGGCATCGCTGCGGCGCTGTGTATCCCGTACGCCGTCGACGGACTGCGCTATGACAACTATCATCTGCCGCGCTGGGTCGTAAACGTGCTGTACACAGCGACAACCGGTGTAGCGCTGACGTTCCTCATTGCGGTCACGATCCTTTCTCCGATGACCAGTTACTACCGTATGATGCTGTATTCGAACAATATCCTCTTCCATACGATCAACCCGATCATTGCGATCCTGCTGTTCATTTTCATCAATTCGGACCACAAGGTCAGCTTCCGCTCGACGTTTCTTGCGATCGTGCCAGTCGTCCTGTACGCAGCCCTCTATTTCGTGCTGGTTTTCGTGATCGGGGAGGAGAACGGTGGCTGGAGAGACCACTACCAGATCCGGGATATTACGCAGTATGTACCGCTGCCGCTCGTTGTGCTTGGCATGGTCCTGATTGCGTTCGCTGTAGCGCTGCTGCTGCGCGCCGCACATAACAGCGTTCATAAAAAGAGGAAAAAACAGACCGTATCCTATTACCAATCGGCGGGCGAGTTCGATTGCCCCAGCATCGATTCCGCGATCGAGGCGCTTGCTGCCAGGAACCGCAGCAGAGACCCGGGCGGAGAACTGACCGTGCCGCGCAGGATCCTCGGGATGATGGAAGAGAAGTACAAAAGCGGTCTTCCGCTCAGGGAACTCTGCAGGATGTACATCGATGCCTACTATGAAAAAGGGGAAAAAGAGCAGTGAGCGGCGATTACACCTACTATTCCGACGGGTTCTTCGGCTTTGGCAGCCCCGGTGCGTTCCGCGCCTACAGCCTCATGCATTTGATCCCTGTCCTTCTGTGTGCCGCCGCGCTGATCTTCGTCTGGAGGAAAAGGGAGAGCCTCCGTGCGTGGAAACAGGAAGAGACCCTGCGCCGATGGTTGTCCTTTTCGATGTTCCTCATGGAGTTCAGCTTCTTCGTCTGGCTGCTGTATGTCGGGGACACCAGCGGGCAGTACCTGATGATGTCGAAACTTCCGCTGCATCTTTGCGACATCGGCCTCATCTCCTGCATGTATATGGTCGTCAGCAAAAATCGTACGCTGTTCGGCTTCAACTTTTTCGTGACCCTGTTCGGCGCGACGATCGCCTGTATCATTCCGCAGACAGTGCTGAACGATGTGGACCCCTCGTATTACCGCTATTACCAGTACTTCGGTGAGCACCTGATCCCGATCTTCAGCACGGCCTATATGATGATCGTGCACGGGATGCGGCCGCGCTACAGAGATATCTGGGTCAGCATGGGCGCGATCACGCTGATGCTGATCCCTGCATTTTTCCTGAACGAGGCGTTCCCGGGGTCCGATTACCTGTTCCTGCGGCTGGATATGCCGTTATTCCCGGAAAACCAGTATCTGCGCGCCGGAATCTACGCGGTCCTGCTGATCCTGGCCTTTCATGCAATGTGGTTTGCTTACGCAGCGCTGAGGAAACGATCCGCAAAGATGATCAAAAAAAATGAGCAGGCGCTTTGACAGCCTTAGATTAAATGTCAGGCGCCGCGCTGCGGAAAAAATGAAATGGCGGAGAAGCAGGCATGACTCGTATGTACACTCACAGGTAAATACCGGTTTTTCGAACAGGTCTTCTACTTTCCACAGTTGTAACGAGCATCGGATTTTGCGCCCCAAAACCCGAACAGATCAGAAAAAACCGGCGTGGCCATCATGGTCACGCCGGTTTCATGTCCTTTTGAGCTGGTAATTGCCGCCTCAAAGCACCTTCCTTGCGGAGGGTGCCCCGAAGAGCTCCTTTTTTGATGCCTTGTCAAACCTCGAAATGCAGCGATTGGGAGGACGGGAAATAGAACACGTCCGAAAGCAACGGCTCCTGTTCGCGTCCGAGACAGACGATTGTGACCTTCAGGACCGGCGTGCCGACCGGGATCGACAGAGCCGCCGCGACCGTTTCGTCCGCAGAGACGGCACAGAGATCACAGCGCCGAGAATGGATATGCACCTTTAGTTCATAGCGGACCAGATTTCCGAGCGAGGTCTTGTAGTCGCGCTTATAGAATGCCGGGACCTTATCCGTGCGCAGATGCCCGATGCAGTATGCGTACGGCTGACCGTCGACGATGCGCGTGCGGAGGACCTTTCGGACCTTTGTGCCGTGCGGGATCTTCAGAAGATCCGCGACCGCCGGCGTTGCGGGCACGAGTGTAATGGACAGTCCGCGCACGCTGCTGTTCGTGCCGACCTTGCGAATGGACTCGGTCAGCTCCTGCGTGAGCATCAGGTTGTACTGCTGTTCCTTCGACACCGTGCGGAATGAGCCGCGGCCCTGCGTCCGCGAGAGGATCCCTTCCTGCACAAGCAGGTTAAGCGCCTGCCGGACCGTGCCGCGGGCAACGCCGTATTCCGCGGTCAGCGCCTGTTCCGTTTCAAACGGCGCGCCGTCGGGCAGCAGCAAAAGTCTTGCGCGGAGCTCGTCCGCGATCTTGAGATACAGGGGAAGTTCGGGGGTCGGTTTCATTGATGATTCCTCCTTGGCGGTTGATGAGGTCGCTTTTCGGAAAGAGTGAGGGTCATTGGAGAAGCGCTTCGATCTCCGGCAGCGCGCGCTCGGCGCATTCGCGCCCGACACGGATCGCTTCCTGAGCGCCGGCGGTCGAGAGCAGGCTCATGAAGGATACGTCCGGCTTGATCCGAACGTCCAGACGGTCCTGCCGCAATTGTGTGATTTCCCTTTGCATCATGTTGAACGAACGCAAAAGCGACGCATGCGCGCCGGGCGCCTTGTCGTCGGCGATCACAAAGCGTTTCTTGATCGACAGATCGACGCCGATCACGACGTCGGCGCCGTGATCGCGCAAGACCTCGACCGGAAGCTCCTGCAGCGTTCCGCCGTCGATGTACCAGTGTCCGTCGATCTTGACCGGCGTAAAGACGCCGGGGATCGCCATGCTTGCCCGCGCTGCTTCGTACAGCTTGATGTGCTCAAAGATGTGAAACTCCGACGTTTCAAGGTCTGCCGCGCCGATGAAGCACGGGATGTTCGTCTGCTCGATGGAAAGATCGTGCGTCAGTGTGCGGACGATCTCGGAGACTTTGTTGCCGGAAAGGAATCCGCCGCGCGTAACGACCGTCGGATCGATGATGTCCTTCGGCATCAGCGTGCAGAGATATTTTTCCAGCATGTAAAGGTCCGTACCCGCCGCGTAGATCGCGGCGACCAATGCTCCGGCGCTTGAGCCGGAGATCATATCGATGGGAATCTGATGTTCGGTCAGCACCTGCAGAACGCCGATGTGCGCCATGCCGCGCCCGCCGCCGGAGGCAAGCGCAAGGCCGATCTTCTTTCGTTCACTCAATTTGGACGCCCCTCATTCAAATGGACAAATTTCTATTTTTATTATAACAAATTCCCCTGCACATTGCAATAGAAACCGACAAAAAACGGGCGCCCTTTTCGAGCGTCCGTACAGATGATCGGGTTATTTTACTTTACAGTTTTTCACATTCGACCATTCGCCATAGTACGTTACGCCTTCAAAGACGTGATACGACCGTACGCGCACATAATAGGTCTTGCCGGACTGCAGCCCCGTGACCGTCTTTTGGTACGTTTTGGGATTGCCGATCGTGAAGGTCTTTTTGTTTGCCGTAAAGGCGGCGTTCGTTGCGATCTGCAGCTGATAGCCGGTGAAGTTCGCGCTGCCCGTCCATTTCGCGACCAGCTGCTTCGATCCCGGCGTAACGCTGTTCAGCGTTCTTGTGGTAATGCGGACGGTCGTCTTGAGCGGTCCGACCATGCCGAGATTGAAGTTGTCGCCGACATTGCCGCCGAGCAGCTTGCCGGTGATGTCGTCGGTACGTTTGTTGAAATACGCCTTGACGCCGTACTGATACCGCGTACCCGCATAGACCGCGGTATCCGTCCACTCCGTCGCCGTCGTGTTGTTCCAGCGGACAAAGTCGGTCCAGCCGCTCGTTGTGGTGCTCCATGCGCGGCGATAGATGACGTAGCCGTCCGCGCCTTCGACCGGGCTCCACGTCAGCTTGATGCCGTTCTTGATGTTTGTGACCGTCGTTGCCGTCGTCGCCGGCAGATAGATCTTAAAGAATTGCTTTACAATGCCGACGTATTTGCAGGCGTCCTTAAACGTGATAATCACATAACCGGTGCCGGGAGCGGCGTTTTCGGCATACCGGAAGTCGTAGTTTGCCGGATCGACGACGTTCCCTTCCGCATCCTTGACCGTGAACCGCGGCGTGTGCGCGCTGCCGTTCGCGATTACATACGCCGTTGCGCCCTTGAACTGCACGTCGCCCGGGTTCCATTCGATTGTGCCGTCGAACGGCTCGCCGTAATGCCATTGCGCATTCAGCAGCGCGTCATTATAGTCGGAGATTGTCAAAGTGCTGTTTCGCGTTTCTTCCGAGCCGAGATAGTAAACGTCCGTAAGTGCAGCGCATTCTAATGTCGCGCCCCATTCGATCACTGTAAGCGACGTCGGGATCACGATGGTTTCAAGCGCAGAGCTCTTGTAAAATGCAGAACTGTGCAGCCTCTTTACGCCGTCGGAAAGGATCACCGTTTTCGAATATGGGTTTTCATAAAACGCATTGCCATATATACCGTCTGCGCTTACCGTATACATGCTGTTGGTCTTTGTATACAGATAAGAGTGCAGCAGAACGGTACCTTCGTCAGTGTTCCAGAAAAGGACGCCGTTATCCACAGTATAATACGGGTTGGCGGGATCGACCGTAAACGCTTCCGGCTTCAGCTCCGGACAATGGTAGACGGGATGGCTGCCGATATATTTGACGGTCTTCGGAATCCGAAACGACTCGATCGGTGTATTTCCAAAGGCAAAGTATTCGATCGTTTCCAACCCCTCCTGCATCGTGACGGAGGTCAGATACGGGCAGCTAAAGAACGCGTATTCCCGGAGCGTTATCAGCGACTTCGGAAGTACGATGCCGTTCAGATTTGAATACTCAAACGCTTCCTGACCGATCGTTTCCACCCCTTCCGGAATGTCGATCTCGGTCAGACCGTATGCGCAGTAAAACGCATAAGCACCGATCGATTTCAGTCCATCCGGCAGCACGACGGATTTGATCTTGTCGGTATAAGCTTCCCACGGGCGGCAGTAATATGCAAAATTCCACATTTCGCCGGAGCCGGTTATGGTCAGCGTGCAGCTGCTTTCATCGTACGACCACAAAAGATCGTCGCCGCAGGTATGCAGCGGATGCTGCTCGATCGTGACCGGGATCGTGCCGGTGTATTCGGTGCTGTAATACCGTACGCCGAGGTAATACGTCTCGCCCGCGGTCAGCTCGTACCGGATGAGGAACTCGTTGCTGTTAAGGTCATCGTTGTAGGTGATCCGGTTTTTCTCGCTGTCAAGCAGATATCCGTAGGTATCGTATCCGGAAACGGACGTGAACGAGTAGGTCGCGGACACGGTCGGCGTGAAGGGTCGATAGACGGTTTCGCCGCCCGTCGAGATGACGAAATCGTTGCTGCCGAGCGCAAGCGGGTCGTCAAGGAAGGTATCGGTCCCTCTGACCTGCACCATGGGCGGCTTTTCCGTGCGGCCCGCGGGTTCGGGGATCTCCGGTGTGCCGTCGTCGGCAAACGCTGTCGGCGCAGCCGAAACGAGCAGCAGGACGCAAAGGAGCAGCGCGATGATTCTGCGGTTTTTCATACGGTTTTTCCTCCTTGTCATAATCGATCGGATTTCACGATCCTTCTATATTATTGTACCGTACGATATTATTGTACCGTACGATCTGTAAAAAATCAACGAAACGGGGGAGCCACTTCAAAACGGGCCGACAAAAAACGGACGCCCTTTTCGAGTGTCCGCAGATAGCCTCGGTCAATATGTTTTGTAACTCAACACATTTGACCACTGACCATAATATGTTGCACCGTCAAATATATGGAATGAGCGCACACGAACATAATACTCAGTGTTTGAAAGCAGATTTGAAAGCGTTGCGTTGTCGCTGTATACGGTGATCGTTTGCTTGTTTTCCGTAAATTTAGGATCCGTTGCGACCTGCAGATGGTATCCGGTAAAGACCTTGCTCGCATCCCAATTGGCTTTCAGTTCTCCCTTCGCTTGCGTCGGCCACACAGATTTCAGTGTGCGTGTGGTGATGCGGGCCGTGTTTTTCAGCGGACCGACCTCACCGAGGTTGTAGTTGTCGCCGACGTTGCCGCCGATCGTTGCACCGGAGACCGGATCGACGCGCTGCGCAAAGTACGCCTTGATGCCGTACTGATAACATGATCCGGCGTATACCGTTGTGTCGGTCCAAGAGAGATTCGGCGTATTGTTCCAACGCTCAAACGTCGTCCATCCGTTCGTCGTATTGCTCCATGCGCGCCGGTAGATGACGTAACCGTCCGCACCGTCGACAGGCTCCCATCTGATTCGAATACCGTCCTTGACGTTATCAACTCTCGTCGACGTCGTTGCAGGCAGATAGATCTTGAACCATGCCTGCGCTGAGCCGGAATACTCGCTTGTGAACGTCACGTTGACATATCCCGTGCCGGCGTTGGTGTTTTCGAGGTATTGGCAGGTATATCTGCTCGGATCGACAACATTTCCTTTTTCGTCCTTGACGATGATGCGCGGCGTCTGCGCGCTGCCGTTCGCAATCACATAGGGGGTCGTACCTCTGAATTGTACATCTTCCGGATTAAACTCAACTGTGCCCTTAAACTCGGATACGAGCAAGTATGTCGGATCGACCCGATACAGCATAGCGCAGCCGTAACCGTTGGGGATGCCGCATTTATCGATATTGGCGGGCGTCCAGTTTTTTCTGCTGAAGATGCTCTTTACCTTACCGTCCGCCGGATCCATAATCTTCACATCGTTTGATGTAACAGAGATGACGGCGACATAATGACGGCTGTCATGCGTATTGGCCCAATTTGATCCGGGACCTTCCACGATCGGATAATAGCCGAGACTGAGGTAGTACGTCATGGCATCGACGATGTCCTGCTTGGTTTTAGAGGGATAGTAGCTGAACGCGTTTTTCCCATAGGACCAGCTGCTTTTCGGCTTGTAATCCTTTTTTACACGAAGAAAACCGGGAACGACACTTTTTACCTTGTTCCAATCCTGTATGCGCGCCGCGGTGCTGATGACGCCCTTTTGAACGGCGACCTTTGCGAAAGTTGCAGGATTGAAACCTTCTTTTGTTGTGGTATTGAATGTCGTTGCTTTTTCGTTGACGCGAACCAGATCGGTCCTTGCAATTTGCGCCGCAATGGATACGACGGCGCAGGCTTTGCTCCATTGTAAGCTCTTATACAGATTGCTCCATTTCGAATCGCCCTGTTTCCAGTTATATACTTTCGCAGTCGATGCGCCTGCAGCCTCTGCGATCTTCATGCCGCCGAGCGAAGCCGGCAGCAGCGCCGTGAGCATCAGAACGCCCAGTACGATCGCCAACATTTTTTTCATGATTGCCCTCCGTTCAATGGTCAGCAATAGTATAGTTTATTGATATTTTCAGTTTAGCAAAGGGTTATCATTCTGTCAATATAACGGATTAAACGAGAATCGTAAAACGCAGGATGAGCCTAACAAAAAGCGGCGAGCGATCTTCATAGCACGTGGGGAGCTCTCGGAATAGATGAAAAAGGAGCCGTGCAGGCTCCTTTCGAATGTAAATGCCGGTTTTGACGGTCAGTCGGTCGTCTTCTTTTTTGCGGTCTTCTTCGCGGTCGTGCCGGTTTTCTTTGCGGTCGAAGAGGTCTTCTTTGCCGCGGTCTTTTTGCCGGTCGACGTCGTACCGGTCTTCTTCTTTGCAGCCGTGGTCGTACTCGTTTTCTTCTTCGCGGTCGAAGTGCCGGTCTTCTTCTTTGCGGTCGAAGTGCCCGTTTTCTTGCCGGTCTTTTTCTTGCCGGAGCTTGTCGAGCTCGAATCGTTTCCGCCCAGAAGTCCGCCTAAAAGCCCGCCGAGGATCGAGGAATCTTCTTTCTTTTCCTCCTTTTCCTCTTCCTTGTCGCCGCCGAAAAGTCCGCCTAAAAGCCCGCCGAGCACGCTGCCGGACGAGGAGGACGAGGAGGAGCTTCCGCCGCCGAGCAGCGAGCCAAGAAGCGTTGCGCCGATGCCGCCGGACGAGGAGGACGAGGAAGAGCCGCCGCCAAGGAGTCCGCCAAGGAGCCCGCCGAGCGCGGAGCTGTCGGCTTCGTCGTCATCCTTCTTGTTGCCGAGCTGCGAGAGCAGAAGCGGCGCGACCATCGAGAGGATCGAGGTGACCTTGGAGCCGCTTAGACCGCTCTTTTTCGAGATCGCCTTCGTTGCCGCCGCTTCGTCGCTGCCGAGGATATGTCCGAGGATCTTCTTGCCGTCCTTGCTGTCCGCGCCCTGCAGGAACGAGGCAACGTCGATGACGTCGCCCGTTTTATGCTCGTTCAGCGCGCGGTTCAGCGACGCCGCGCCGTCCTTGGTGGAGGCATTGTCGGACATCTTGCCGACCAGCACCGGCAGCGCGTCAGTCAGGACCGCGGAGACCTGACTCTTGTCGGTCTTCGTCGCCTTTGCGATCGCGTCGATGCCGTCGCCGCCGACCAGTCCCATCAGGGAATTGAGATCAATGCCTGCCATGGCTTATTCTCCCGGCGTCACAGCTTCAACGCCTTCTTCAATGTTCAGGTCATCCAGCTTGAGGTTGTTTTCCTTCTCCGCTCTGTGTGCGCAGTAGTAGCAGACTTCGGTGCGGCCCGCGTCGATCGCGTCGGTAACGGTGCCGGGATTCTTCTCGGAGTTTGCAATCGTGTGGCAATCCTCATAGAGGTGATACTTATGACCGAAAGCCGTCCAGTAAACGGTATCCGTGATCTGTTCTTCCGCCGCCGCTTTTTCTTCTGCGGAGATCGGGTTGAAGTTTGCGCCGAACAGACCGGCGATCAGCAGTGCGACGATCGCAACGACGGTGACGATGATGCGGGACTTCTTGTCCATCTTGTCCTTGTTCGTGAAGAGCAGGATGATCAGCGGCAGGAAGCAGATGACCGCCATGATGACGCCGAGCTGGTTCAGGATCACAAAGCCGACCTTGTTGTTGGTCTTCTTGAACGGATCAAGGAAGCTCGCCTTCTTCCAAAGCAGACCGGCAATGATGCAGCAAATGAGGTCGAGCACGATGCAGATGATCATGCACCACATCTGCGGAAGCCACGAAATGTACAGTGCCTTCATGAGCGAAAGGATCGCAACGACTTCAAAGCCGATCGCAAGCACCCAAAGGATGACAGCAACGATGCGGAGCGTCGTTGCCTTGCTCTTTTCTTCTGCCTTGGTCAGTTTCGGAGCCGCCTTCGTCTCCGCCGCTTCGGTCTTTGCGACCGGTTTCTTTTTCTTTTCTTCCATGCAAACCCCTCTCATTTCTATTTGGATTTTGATCGAATGTCATACCATTCTTATTATATATTTTACTTGAAGCCGCGCGCGTTGTCAATACGGGATTGGTGTAAATTTGTCGCAATTATCCCGGAAATCCGAACGGGGACAAGATTTGTTCTTGACAATTTGTCCGAATGCGTCCAAACTGAAAGAAAGAAATCATTACGGAGGCAACGTATGGATTGGTGGCTCATTGCGCTGCTTGCGGGCTGCGGATTGTTGACGGTGTTCGGCGGGGTCCTGTGGATTCGCCGTGCCACGCGCGGTGTGCGGGAACGGATCGGATACATCAAGGACGCGCTCGACGAGGCGATCGCGGCGGATAAGGAACCGGAAAAGCCGCGCTCGCTTTCCTCGCTTGAATCGGTCGTACTGCCGAAGATCCTGAAGGATTTTCCGGACTTCAATCCCAAGGTGTTCGCAGAACGCGTGCGCCGCGACGCAAGGCTGTATTATGAGAGCGGCGTACAGGGCAAACAGCTTTATACGGACGACGCGACCGAGACCTTTAAGGAGGATTTCGAGGACCGTCTGCCCGGCGACGTCGCAGGCGGGATCGAAGTGCATCGTGTGACGATCGCCGCGTATGACGGCGCGACGCGCAAGAAGCTGCTGACCTGCCAGGCTTCGGTGGGTTACACCGACAAGACAGAGATCCCGCGGGAACGGCGGCTGATCCTGGTATACATCGCAGGCTATGCGGACGATCCGGAAAGCCCGATCAAGGGCTTCAACTGTCCGAACTGCGGCGCGCCTTTGCCGGCGGTCGGCGCGCATGTGTGCGTCTACTGCGGCACGGCGTTCTCCGCGCCGGTGAGCCTCGGCTGGCTTTTGATGGACGCAAGGGAAGGGTAAGCGCCTGACGGCGCATTGATATCCGCGCTGCGCGCGGGCGATAGATCCCTGCGGGATGTGATATGTGCCCTGCGGGCACGTTCAGGAGGATTCTCCTGCCGGAGAATCGACTGGTTTATGACGGCTCTGCGGTCATGAATTGTTTCAAAGGAACATGAATTGCGCCTGCGGCGCATGGAAACGGAGAAGAATATGCCGATCGACAAAGAAGATTATCTGGAGCCGCGCTGCCTTTTATGCGAGGAGCCGTACGGCGCGGAGGCGCAGGTGAAGCCGGTCCCGCAGCAGCGGATCATGGAGAAGGTGGACGAATGCATGTCGCGCCGCGACTATGCGGGCGTAGAGCGGCATCTTCTCTACTGGCTTGAAGAAGCAAAGCTCGGCCGCGATCAGCGCGGCGAGCTGATGATCCGCAACGAGCTCGTCGGGCATTACCGCAAGACGGGCGAAAAAGACAAAGCCTTTGCGCAGGCGGAAGCGGCGCTGCAGCTTTTGGACAGGCTGGCGTTCGAGGGCTCGATCACGGCGGGTACGACCTGTGTCAACGCCGCGACTGCGTATCAGGCGTTCGGCGAGCACGAACGGGCGCTGGCGATCTTTGAACGCGCAAGAACGAATTACGAAGCGATCCCGTCCTTAAAGCCGGAGCTTCTCGGCGGGCTCTACAACAACATGGCGCTGACGCTCGTTTCGCTCGGGCGGTTTGAGGAAGCGAACGCGCTTTATGAGAAGGCGATCGAAACGATGGCAAACGCCCCGCACGGCGCTTTGGAGCAGGCGATCACCTACCTCAATATGGCGAACGCCGCCGAGGACGAGAAGGGGCTTTTGGACGCTTCCGAAACGATCGACGCATATCTCGAAACGGCGCAGCGGCTTTTGGACGCGCCGGACGTTCCACGCGAGGGGTATTACGCCTTTGTGTGCGAGAAATGCGCGCCGACGTTTGAGTATTACGGCTGGTTTGCGGCGGCAAACGAGCTGAACGACCGCGCGAGGGCATGGTATGAACGGACTTGAGCTTTCCGAACGGTTCTATCGGGAATATGGAAAACCGATGCTCGAAGAGCAGTTTGCCGATCTTTTGCCGCTGCTTGCGGCGGGGCTGTTCGGCAGCGGTTCGGAGTGCGCGGGCTTCGACGACGAAACGAGCCGCGATCACGATTTTGAGCCGGGGTTTTTGCTTTTGCTGCCGGGAGAGGACGTCGTGGACCGAAAGACGGCGTTTGCGCTCGAGCGCGCCTACGCGAAGCTTCCGAAGGCGTTTATGGGCGTTTCCCGCGGCACGGTCGCGCCGGTCGGCGGCGCGCGGCACGGCGTTGTGCGTACGGCGGAGTTCTTTCGGGACAAGGTCGGCGCGGCGGACGGGATCCTGACCGTTTCGCAATGGCTGACCGTGCCGGAGCACGCGCTTTTCGAGGCGACGAACGGCAGGCTGTTCTTTGACGGGTACGGCGAGGCGACGCGTATCCGCGAAGGGCTTTCGGCGTATCCCGAGGACGTCCGCAGAAAGAAGCTTGCGGGGAACCTTTTGCTGATGGCGCAGGCGGGGCAGTATAACTATATGCGCTGTTTGAAGCACGGCGAGACCGGAGCGGCGCAGCTTGCGGTCGCGGAATTTGTAAAAGCAGCGATGCATACGGCGTTTTTGCTGAACGGCGTCTACATGCCGTATTATAAATGGAGCTTCCGCGCGATGCGGGCGCTTCCGAAGCTTTCAATGCCGGCGGAAACGCTCGAAGTGCTGCTCACGACCGACAACGAGCCCGCGACGGCGGAATCGAAGTACGACATGATCGAGGACGTTTCGGCGGACGTGATCGACGAGCTGATGAACCAGGGGCTGACCAAGGCGATCTGCGGCGATCTCGAAAAGCACGCGTACTCGGTCAACGACTCGATCGCGGACGGCGGCATCCGCAATCTGCACATCCTCGCGGCGGTGTGACATTTGCGCGGCGGAGCCGCATATCACCTGAAGTCCCCTTCGGGGAGCGATATGCCTGCGGCGCAAGATGTCCCTTGCGGGACGCGATATGCCTTCGGCGCATGCGGGGCGTCCGGGAGGCCGCCCCCTACGGCATGCATATGCAGCCAAAAGCCTTCCCCCTGATGTGGGGAAGGTGTCACGACGAAGGAGTGACGGATGAGGAGCACACGCAGAAAAGCGGAACGCTTTTCGCGGATCAAAGAAGTGCGTTTCGCGTATGCGGGGCACCGGGAACGTCGCCCCCTGAACGCGGCATGAATTGCGCCTGCGGCGCATGAAAGGATTGGATATGGACATTCACGGATTACAGAAAATGACGCTTTTGGACTTCCCGGGACGCGTGGCGTGCACGGTGTTTTTGGGCGGGTGCGATCTCCGCTGTCCGTTCTGTCACAATGCCGAGCTGATTGACGGCACGGCAAAGCCGGTCATGGACGACGCCGAGCTTTTAGCATTTCTCGAAAAGCGCAAGGGGCTTTTGGACGGCGTCGCGTTTACCGGCGGCGAGCCGACGCTCCGCAAGGACCTTCCGGATCTCATCCGCAGGATCCGCGCAATGGGCTATCCCGTGAAGCTCGATACGAACGGCATGCATCCGGACCGGCTCAAAGCGATGCTCGACGAAGGGCTTTTGGATTACGTCGCAATGGACGTCAAGGGCGGACCGCATCATTATGCGCATATATGCGGATTGGAAAAAATGGACCTTGCGCCGATCTCCGAGAGCATTTCGATCCTCCTAAACAGCAAAATCGACTACGAATTTCGCACGACCGTCGTCGACGAGCTGCACGATTTATCCGATTTTACCGCGATTTCCGAGTGGATCGCGGGCGCGAAGGCATATTATCTGCAGGCGTTCACCGACCGCGATACGGTGGTCTATGAGAACTTCCACGCACCCACAAGGGAATGCATGGAGCTGTATGCCGCTGCTGTCCGAAAAACCGTACCGAACACCGCGTTAAGGGGCATATAATCTGCGTTTTCCGGTGGTTCGTCCGCCGTATATGCCTTTTTGCATATGCAACGCATAAATACAAGATATTGTATGATTTGTTAACAATCACCACTACATATTGACACAAGACCCCCACATATGGTAAAGTGGCACTGCTCGGAATCGCGGGATTTTTCCGGCGGTCCCAAAAGGATTACAAACTTTACCAGCGGGGGTATTTTTTATGTACGAAGTCATTAAAAGAGACGGAAAGCTCGCCGAATTTTCGATCGGCAAGATCACGGCGGCGATCACGAAGGCGTTTGAAGCGACGGGGAAGCAGTATCATCCGAGCGTGATCGAGCTGCTGGCGCTGCATGTCACGAGCGATTTTGAGGATAAGATCAAGGACGACAAGATCACGGTCGAGGAGATCCAGGACAGCGTCGAAAAGGTGCTGTCGGAGTCCGGCTATGCGGATGTCGCAAAGGCGTACATCCTGTACCGCAAGCAGCGTGAGAAGATCCGCAACATCAACTCCACGATGCTGAACTACAAGGATCTGGTCGACAACTATCTGAAGATCAACGACTGGCGTGTCAAGGAAAACTCGACGGTCACCTATTCGGTCGGCGGTCTGATCCTTTCTAATTCCGGCGCGATCACGGCAAACTACTGGCTGACCGAGATCTACGACAACGAGATCGCGGAGGCACACCGTTCCGCGGCGATTCATCTGCACGATCTTTCGATGCTCACCGGCTACTGCGCGGGCTGGAGCTTAAAGCAGCTCATCCAGGAGGGTCTCGGCGGCGTGCCCGGCAAGATCACGTCCTCCCCGGCAAGCCATCTTTCGACGCTGTGCAATCAGATGGTCAACTTCCTCGGCATCATGCAGAACGAGTGGGCAGGCGCACAGGCGTTCTCGTCGTTCGACACCTATCTTGCGCCGTTCGTCAAGGTCGACAATCTGACGCAGAAGGAAGTCAAGCAGTGCGTGCAGTCCTTCATCTACGGCGTCAACACGCCGTCCCGCTGGGGCACGCAGGCGCCGTTTTCCAACATCACCCTCGACTGGACCGTGCCGAAGGACCTCGAAAACCTGCCCGCGATCGTCGGCGGCAAGGAGATGGACTTCACCTACGGCGACTGCAAGAAGGAAATGGACATGGTCAACAAGGCGTTCATCGAGGTCATGATCGAGGGCGACGCCAACGGCCGCGGCTTCCAGTATCCGATCCCGACGTATTCGATCACGCGCGACTTTGACTGGTCCGAGACCGAGAACAACAAGCTGCTCTTCGAGATGACCGCAAAGTACGGCACGCCGTATTTCTCGAACTACATCAACTCGGACATGGAGCCGAGCGACGTGCGTTCGATGTGCTGCCGTCTGCGCCTCGACCTTCGTGAGCTTCGCAAAAAGTCCGGCGGCTTCTTCGGCTCCGGCGAATCGACGGGTTCCGTCGGCGTGGTCACGATCAACATGCCGCGCATCGCGTACCTGGCGAAGGACGAGAAGGACTTCTACGCCGAGCTTGATAAGATGATGGACATCGCGGCGCGCAGTCTGAAGACCAAGCGCACCGTCATCACGAAGCTGCTCGACGCGGGCCTGTATCCGTACACCAAGCGCTACCTCGGCACGTTCAACAACCACTTCTCGACGATCGGTCTGATCGGCATGAACGAGGTCGGTCTGAACGCCAAGTGGCTCCGGAAGGACCTCACACATCCCGAAACGCAGAAGTTCACCCGCGAGGTGCTGAACCACATGCGCGAGCGCCTCTCCGACTATCAGGAGAAGTACGGCGACCTGTACAACCTCGAGGCGACCCCCGCGGAATCCACGACGTACCGCTTCGCGAAGCACGACAAGTCCAAGTATCCGGATATCATCACCGCGAACATGAACGGCACGCCGTACTACACGAACTCGTCGCACCTGCCGGTCGGCTACACCGAGGACATCTTCTCCGCGCTGGACATCCAGGACGATCTGCAGACGCTTTACACCTCCGGCACCGTGTTCCACGCCTTCCTCGGCGAGAAGCTGCCCGACTGGAAAGCGGCCGCGAACCTCGTCCGCAAGATCGCGGAGAACTACAAGCTTCCGTACTACACGATGTCGCCGACGTACTCGGTCTGCAAGGACCACGGCTACATCACGGGCGAGCACTTCACCTGCCCGATCTGCGGCAACAAGACCGAGGTCTATTCCCGCATCACCGGCTACTACCGCCCGGTCCAGAACTGGAACGACGGCAAGGCGCAGGAATTCAAGGACCGCAAGGTTTACAACATTGGCCGTTCGCATCTGACCCACGTCGGCCCGAACCCCGCGCCCGACGACACGATCGCCGAGGCCGCGGCGGAAGCGATCGAGCCCGCGCCGTGCTGCATGCCGGCCGCGCCCGAAAAGGCCGACGCCCCGAAGGCGCTGCTGTTCAAGACGCCGACCTGCCCGAACTGCAAGCTGGCGACCGCGCTGCTCGAAAAGGCGGGCGTTGCGTTCACGCCGCTCAACGCGAACGAGGAGAAGGCGCTCGTCGAACAGTACGGCGTCAAGCAGGCCCCGACGCTGGTGCTCTTAAACGACGACGGCAGCTTTGAAAAGTACCGCGGCGTCAGCGACATCAAGGGCTGGCTGATGCACAAATAAGCCTGACGATTCCATTTCGATTCTCCGCAGATTTCTGCGGAGATTCGTTTTGAAGATATGGACAATCCCCCGGTCACTTCGTGACAGCCCCCTTTGCACAAGGGGGCCTTCGCGCTGACCAATGCCTCCCTTGTGTAAAGGGGTACCGATCCGAGCGCTCGCTGTGCGAGGAGGAGCGAGGTGAGGTGCGACCGAAACAGGAAGCAGAAGGAGCGCCAGCGACACGCTGCGACCATGTTTCGGGATCGGGTGCCGAGGCACGAGGCGTAGGGATTGTAAAGAAACCGAACTACCACATAGGAGGAACCATATGTACGACATGATCGTGATCGGCGGCGGGCCCGCCGGGATGACGGCGGCGCTGTACGCGCTGCGCAACGGCAAGACGGTACTGGTGCTTGAAAAGCACGGATTCGGCGGGCAGATCACGCACTCGCCGAAGGTGGAAAACTACCCCGGCACGCTCCAGATGAGCGGCAACGAGTTTGCGGACCGCTTCCTCGAACAGATCCTGCACCAAGGTGCGGACGTCGAACTCGAAAAGGCGATCTCCGTCACGACCGAGGGCGACCTCAGGATCGTCGAGACCGAGGAGGGCGGCCGCTACGAAGCGCTGACCGTGGTGATCGCGACCGGCGTCAAGCACCGCATGCTGGGCCTTGAAGGCGAGAACGAGCTTGTCGGCGAGGGCATTTCGTTCTGCGCGGTCTGCGACGGCGATTTCTACACGAACCAGACCGTCTGCGTCGCGGGCGGCGGCAACTCGGCGCTGCAGGAGGCGATCCTGCTTGCCGAAAAGTGCAAGGAGGTCGTCATTCTGCAGGACCTGCCGATGCTGACCGGCGAACAGAGACTCCAGCAGGTGCTCGAATCGCGCAAAAACGTGCGCGTGCTGACCAACCTCAGGATCAACCGGCTGATCAAGAACGGCGACGCGCTTGCGGGCGTCGAGGTCGAAAACCGCACGACCGGCCAGAAGCGTGAGATCGCGTGCGACGGGCTGTTCGTCGCGATCGGCCTGATCCCCGAAAACGAGCCGTTCAGGGAATTGCACCCGCTGAACAGGTACGGCTATTTCGACACCGACGAGCAGTGCTGCACGAACACGCCGGGCGTCTACGTCGCGGGCGACTGCCGCTCGAAGTACGTGCGCCAGCTCACCACCGCCGTCGCCGACGGCGCGACCGCCGCGCTGGCCGCCTGCCGCTACATCAACGAGCGGAAATAAGAAGGTCTTTTACGACGAAGGGATGTCCCGAAACGAACGCCGTTTCCGGACATCCTTTTTTTCGTTGCATTTTATGGAGAATTGTGTCATAATAATAGGGTTATCGGAGAAGGAACGGAGGTGCGCGGAATGAAACGGAGCGTATGCGCGATGCTGCTTTGCACGCTGTTGCTGCTGCTTGCCGCCGCATGCGGATCGAGCGAATCGAGCGTATCCGCGCCGATTGCGGAAGCGACTGCCGCCGTGACCGCCGTACCGGCCGACGACGAAGAGACGATCGTCGTCACGCCGTCTCCGACGCCTGCCGCAACGGAGGTCCCGCTGCCGACGCTGCCGCCGACGCCCGTTCCGACGCCGGAGCCCACCGAGATCCCGGTCACCGGCCCGATCATTACGCTGATCGGCGGGGAACACATCACCGTGCCTGCGGACTTCACGTTCTCCGATCCGGGATACTTTGCGGAGGATTATCTGCGCAATCCGATCGGCGAGGTCAGGGTCTCGGGCGAGGTCGTACCGTATCTGTGCGGCACGTACGAGCTGTCCTATTCCGCGACCGACGGCGACGGCAGAAGCACCACGGTCGTGCGGACGGTCGAGGTCGTGCCGGTCGAGATGCCGGAGATCGTCATGCCGCCCGAAAAAACCGTCTATCTGACGTTCGACGACGGGCCGTGCGGCTACACCGAGCAGCTTCTGGACGTGCTGAAAAAATACAACGCCAAGGCGACGTTCTTTGTGATCGGCAACAAGGGCCGCAAGGACATCATCAAGCGCGCGTATGAGGAGGGGCACAGCATCGGCGTGCACACCTACACGCACGAATACAAGAAGATGTATAAGAACGAGCAGGCGTACTTTGACGATTTTCTGAAGACGCAGGAGGTCATCAAGGAGCAGACCGGTTCGTACACGCGCATCTTCCGCTTCCCCGGCGGCAGCGCGAACACGGTCAGCCGCGTGAACAAGGGGATCATGACGCGGCTCACGAAGATCATGGAGGACATGGGCTATCGCTACTTCGACTGGACCGTTTCCGCGGGCGACAGCAGCGGCAAGAACTACACGAGCGCGGACGTGAAGAACCGCGTCATCGGCGGCATCAAGAGCCATTCGGACTACGCGATCGTGCTGCAGCACGACATTCACCTTCAAAGCGTGCGCGCCGTCGAATCCATCCTCGAATGGGGCACGAAAAACGGCTACACGTTCCTCGGCCTCGACCTGACGAGCCCGGTGTGCCACTCGAAGGTGCAGAATTGAACAATATGCAGAAGGGGCTGTTCAAGCACGTTTGAACAGCCCCTGTTTATTTGCAGCTTATTTGTCCTTCTGTTCCTTCTTTTTCATTTCATACAGCCGCTGCAGGTACAGCACTGCGTCGGACAGCAGCCAGATGATGACGCCGTAGACAAGGCCGGTCAGAAGCTTTAAGAAAAACTCCGAGAAGATCACGCCGCCCGCATAATGCTCGACGATCAGCGTGACGGTATAGACGATCGCGGTCAGCAGGTAGAACAGCATCACCACGACGGCGACCGCCTTGGCGATCAGGCAGAACGACCCCTGCTCGCGCGCCCATTTTTTGAACGCGTCCTTGACGGCGGGCGTCTTTTCCGCCTTTTCGGATTTTTCCTTCTTCGGCGGATCGAACATCAGCTCCGGCTCCTTGGCGATCGACGCGCCGCAGGCGTCGCACACGGTTGCGTCATCGGGCAAAACCTTTCTGCATTTCGGACAGTACATCTTCTTTTCCTCCTTATTCGCGCATTATTCGTACAGATACGTATCGCCGATCATTTCATACGTTTCGCGATGGAACACGACGGCGGCTCTGGCTTCCTCGAGCCAGATGTCAAACTGCTCCTCCCACGCTTCGTCCGTCATGACGGCGCTTGCTGCGGCGCGGATCGACTCGTCGATCGACGCGCGGTCGATCGGTCCCTCCGGGATGCGCTCGACGAGCTTGACGATCACGTATGCGCCGTCAAGCAGCGTCGGCTCGGAGTACGCGCCGGCCTCGAGCGTCTTTACGATCCCCTGCAGATCGCCGTTGCGCGTGTCCGTGCCGTTCAGGTACACAAGCCGCTCGTCCTTGCCGGATTCGCCCTCGTCGTGCGCGTTGTACGTATCCATGGCGTCCTCAAACGAGGCCCCGCCCGCAAGCGCGGCGCGCGCCGCTTCACACTTCGCGCGGACGTCGCCGTAGTACGTGTTCTCCAGCGCCTCTGTTTCCGCCTTCAGCGCGGCGTACTCCGTCTCGATCTCGGCCTTGCGCGCTTCGTCGCCGCCGTTTAAGAGGATCGCGCCGTATTCCGCTTCGAGCGCGGACAGCTTTGTACGGTTCTCCGCGATCGCGGGATCCGGCTCGCCTTCGGGCGCGATCTCAATGACCTGCACGCGGACATAGCCGTCCGGCGCGTACAGCGCCGGCGCGTCGCCGAAGCCGCTGTCATAGCTCAGTGTATCGCTGTAGAACTCCGAAGGATTTTCGGTATACCGGGTCTTCTGCTCCTCGAGCGTCTTCTGATACCATTCCTCGATCCCGGCGTCACCGATCGGCTCGCCCGCATAGCGTTCCTGCAGCATCGCCGTCAGCTTGTCGATGCGATAGCCCTCTGCGTAGCTGTCGCGCTCCATATCGAGGTAATCGTCGAACACGAAGCCGTCGTAGAACATCTCGGCAAGCTGCTCGTTGATGCCGTCGGTCGCCGTCGCGATCTGTTCCTCGGTCAGCATCGACGCATCGTCAAGGATGTCCTCCGCCGCACCGTAATAGTACGCAAACTGGCACAGCAGCGCGCTGCGCTCCTCCTCGACCTGCTCGCGCACGAGCGTTTCGATCTCGGCCTCCTCCTCGTCGGAGAGCGTGATCCCGAGCTCCTTTGCCTTCCACAGCGGCAGGTAGTAGCGGACCAGCTCGTCCTCCACCATGGCGATGCACTGCTCGACGGTCTCGCTGTCGATCGTGCCGGAGTACGAGAACATGCCGATGTAGGAATCAAACACGTTCGCAAATTCGTTCGCCGTGACCTTGACGTCGCCGAGCTCCATGGCGATCGCGTCGCCGTCAAACGTGCCGGACGCGGCAGGCGCGTCCGCTTGCGCGGGATTGTCGGTCGTCTGCGCGGGCTTGTCGGTCGGCGCTTCGGCGTCGTCGGTCTTTGACACCAGACACGCGACCGTGGACAGCGCCATCAGAACTGCCGTACAGACGGCAAGCAGTCTTTTCCATTGCTTCATATGATAAATACAGGTTCCTTTCCGTGATTTTTTCCTATTATACCCCTATCTCGGGGTCGGCGCAATGCATCAGCCTGTAAATTAATTGTGGAAGTTTTTTGACAAAATCGCGACAAACGAGCTTTTTGTCCGTCCAGACGACCGCCGCAGGCTCAGCCGCAAGCAGTTTGAGGTTCGGTTCCTCGGACAAAACGGCGAGCAGCCGCATGCCGTCCGGATGCGCCGACGCGTCATAGGTCATCGTGACCTTGCCGTCGCGCACGACGACGGAGGAAAAGCCCGCCCGCCGGGCGTAGGCGCGGATCAGCGCAAGCTGCATCAGCGTCATCACCGGCTCCGGCAGATCGCCGTAGCGGTCGTTGAACTCGTCCAGAAGATCCGTATACGCGTCGGCGTCGCCGATGCCCGCAATGCGCTTGTACATGGCAAGCCGGTGCAGCTCGGACGGCAGAAACGTCTTCGGCACGTACGCGTCGATCGGTGCGTCGACGGTCGTTTCGATCTCGCGCACCGGCGTTTCGCCCTTCGCCTCGGCGACGGCGCTGCGCATCAGCTTGCAGTAGAACTCATAGCCGACGTCCGCGATATGCCCGTGCTGCTCCGCGCCCAGAAGGCTTCCCGCGCCGCGGATCTCCAGGTCGCGCATCGCAAGCCGGAAGCCCGCGCCGAACTGCGTGAATTCGCGGATCGCAAGCAGCCGTTTCTGTGCCGTTTCGGAGATCGCGCGCGCCTGCGGAACGGTGAAGTACGCGTACGCCATGCGCGTGGACCGACCGACTCTGCCGCGCAGCTGATAGAGCTGCGCAAGCCCCAGCTTGTCCGCGTCGAGCACGACGAGCGTGTTCGCGTTCGGAATGTCCACGCCGCTTTCGATGATCGTCGAGCACAGCAGCACGTCGATCTCGCGGTTCAGAAACGCCAGCATCGTGTTTTCCAGAAGCTGCTCTGGCATCTGCCCGTGCGCCATCTGAATGCGCGCATCCGGCAAGAGCGCCTGCAGATGCGTGAGCGTCGCGCCCATCGTGATCACGCGGTTCGACACGACAAACGCCTGCCCGCCGCGGGCGAGCTCCCTTTGGATCGCCGTCGCGATCAGCGCGTCGTTGTACTCGGTCACGAACGTCTGCACCGGAAAACGGTTTTCCGGCGGCGTGTCGATCGTCGAGATGTCGCGGATGCCGGTCATCGACAGGTTCAGCGTCCGCGGGATCGGCGTCGCGGTCAGCGTCAGCACGTCGATCTCGCTGCGCAGCGCCTTGATCTGCTCCTTGTGGTTCACGCCGAAGCGATGCTCCTCGTCGATGATCAGAAGGCCGAGGTTCTTGAACTTCACGGTCTTTGCAAGCAGCGCATGCGTGCCGACGACCACGTCGATCTCGCCGGACGCGAGGCCCTTTTTGACCTCGGCGCATTCCTTCGGCATCTGGAAACGGGACAGGCACGCAACGCGCACCGGGAAATCCGCAAACCGCTGCGTAAGCGTATGATAATGCTGCTGCGCGAGGATCGTCGTCGGGACTAAAAACGCGGTCTGCCGGCTGTCCTGCGCCGCCTTGAACGCCGCGCGCATGGCGACCTCGGTCTTGCCGTAGCCGACGTCGCCGCACAGAAGCCGGTCCATCGGCCGCGGCGATTCCATGTCCGCCTTGACGTCGCGGATCGCCTGCGCCTGATCCGGCGTTTCCTCATAGGGGAAGGCGTCCTCGAGCCGCTTTTGCCACGCGGTATCCTTCGAGAACGCAAAGCCTTTATGCGAAGAGCGCGCCGCGTACAGCCGCGCAAGGTCGACCGCGAGCTTCTTCGCGCCCTCGCGCGCCTTCTGCACGCGCTGCTGCCATTCCGTGCCGCCGAGCTTCGATAGCTGCGGGGGCACGTCCGCGTCCGCGCCGACGTATTTCTGGATGCGGTCGAGCTGATCGGTCGGGATGTACAGCCGGTCGTCGCCGCGATAGGCGAACAGCAGATAGTCCTTCGTGCTGTTCTGCACGGTCAGCTGCTCGACGCCTAAGAATTTCCCGATGCCGTGTGCCTCGTGCACAACGTAGTCGCCGACGGAAAGGTCCGTCCAGCGCAGCGTCGCGCCGCGCTTTTTCGGCCGGGCGGACGGTTTTTTGCCGAACAGCTCCTGCGCCGTCAGCACATAGAGATGCAGCTCCGGGAACGCAAAGCCCTGCGGCAGCGTTTGTTTCAGGATCAGCGCCTCGCCGCGCACCGGCGGGCGCGTAAGCGTATCCGCATAGGCGACGTTCAAATCCGCCTCGCGCAGCACGTCGCGCATGCGCTCCGTCGCCTCGCCGACGTACAAAAGCACCGCCTCGCGCGCCTTCACAAGCCGCGCAAGCTCGGAAACAAACTGCGCGGAATCGTTGAGATATGCCGGCGCAGGCTCCGCCGTGAAGCCCACGCGCACGCGGTGCCGGAATGCCGGATAGGGCCGGAACAGCGCGTAATAGGCCGCGCTGCGTCCCGTATCGAGCCGCTTCATCAGCGAATCGGCCGGAATCAGCAGCTTTCCCTGCGACGGATGTCCCTCGCCGCGCTCGAGCGTCGCCGCGACCGTCTCCGCAAAGATCAGCTCGGCCGCGCTCGCCTCGTCCGCAATGCGCGACGGGTCGTTCAGCAGCAGCAGCGCGCCTTGGGGCAGATAGTCGAGCAGCGTTTCGGTGACCGGATACAAAAGCGGGACCAGCACTTCCGCACCCACGCACGGGCGGCGCTCCTGCCACGCTTCGCGCTGCGCGTCGAAGCCCTGCGCGTCCTTGAGAAGCCGCAGCGCCCGCGCCATCGCCTCCGCCGTCTGCGGCGTTTCAAAGGCCGGCGGCAGCACTGCGGAGCGCACCTGCCCGACGCTGCGCTGCGTCAGCGGGTCGAACTGCCGCATCTGATCCACGTCGTCGCCGTAAAACTCGATGCGGTACGGATACTCCGCCTGCGGCGGGAATACGTCCAGAATATCGCCGCGCATTGCGCACTGGCCGGGGCCCTCGATCTCCGGCGTGCGCTCGTAGCCCGCGATGCAAAGCTGCTCCAAAAGCGTTCTCGGATCGATCGTATCGCCGACCTGCACGCGCACGATCTGCGACAAAAACGTCTCATGTGGGACCAACCGCTCCATCAGCGCCTCGGCGCAGGTGACGACGAGCGACGATGCGGAAAGCGCAAGGCGCGACAGCACGGACAGCCGGTTCGCGCGCCGTTCGGACGAGACCGCCTCCAGATGGACAAGCGGCAGCTCGCGCGGCAAAAACAGCCCCGTATCCGGCCGATATGCCCGCTGCAGCTCATAAAGCCGCATCGCCTCTGCCGGCGTCGGCGCGACCCACACGACCGTCCGGTCCTCCGCCAGCGCGGCGTTGACCGCGGGACGGTGCGCTTCGGATAAGCCGAATACGGCGACCGTTCCATCGCCGTTTTGTAACGCGGTATGCAGCTGTCGATAGGCGGGATCGAGCGCGATTGCGCGCAAAAGCTCTTTCATACGGATATCCGGGTGCAATTATACACCATGTTCCATGCTGTCCTTATGTCCGTCGATCGAGACGGAGCGGTTCTTCTCATGCTTTTTGTTGTACTTGGTCTGCGCCTCGCCGATGTTTCCCGCGACGATCAGCGCGGCGGCGTCGGCGGCGTTCTGAAAGACCTCGTCGAGCTGCTTTTGCTCGTCCTTCGAGGGGCGCTTCAGCACATAGTCGCGCAGCATCAGGCTTTCGTCCTTGCCGACGCCGATGCGCACGCGCGCGAAGTTTTCCGAATGCACGCAGGCGATGATCGAGCGCATGCCGTTGTGGCTGCCCGCCGAGCCGTTCGCGCGGATGCGCATGCTCCCGATCGGCAGGTCGATGTCGTCGTACAGCACGATCAGCGATTCCGGCGCAAGCTTGAAGTAATGCAGAAGCTGCTGTACGGCGTCGCCGGACAGATTCATATACGTCTGGGGCTTGCAGAGGATTACGCGCTCGTTTCCGATGCGGCCCTCGCCGTACAGGGCCGAAAAGCCCTTGGTCTTTACGCGGATGCCGAAGCGCTCCGCCAGCACGTCGAGCGCCTGAAAGCCCGCGTTGTGCCGCGTTTTTTTGTAGCCCAGCCCGGGATTGCCGAGCCCTGCGATGAGATACATAACCGTTCCTTTCCAAAACGCATTTCCCCACGCTCGCCTGGAGGAGGGGTCTATGCGGATAGTATAGCACGAACGCCGCGTGAACGCAACGCCGTTATTGCATCGGCAGGTAGAACAGCGGGTTGTACGGGATCCCGTCGATCAGAAGCTCGTAGTGCAGGACCGTTTCGCGGCGGGATTCGATCTGCGGGAGAACGCCGATCGTTTCGCCCTTCTGCACATGCTTTTCGAGCGCAAGACCGGGGACGGCGGCTCCGGCCTCCACGGAAATGCGGGATACGAAGCCCTCCTCGTGGCGGATCTCAATGACATGGCCCAGCCCCGGCCGCTCGCCGAGGAACACGACCGTGCCGGATTCCGGCGCGACGATGCGCGTGTCGGGCGAGGCGGCATAGTCCACGCCGTAGCGCATTTCGCCGGTCGCAAGGCCGTAGCAGCCGACGAGCTTGCCGCGGACCGGCGCGATGAAGGAGAGCGACTGCGGATTCGGGCCGCGGCTGCCCTCGTTCGGGATCAGCGTATCGGGCACGGACGGCGCGGTATACCGGTACGTGCCGAGCAGCGTGCGCCGCGCCGCGCCGGTGCGGATCGGCATGCGCAGCGTCTCGGTTTCGGACACGGCGAGCCCGTCCTTATACAGCGTTTCGGTAAAGACGAGCGTGCAGCTCTCAACGCCGCAGCGGATCAGCATGCGCGCGCCCTGCGGCAGCAGCGCCGAACGCTCGGTCTCAGCCGCGGGCGTCTCCGCCAGCACGGAAACGCGCTCGACCGTGCGGCGGACCGGGATCAGCGAACGGTTCTTGCGCAGTTTGCTCAGCGCGGCGTCGAACGCGACATACTCAACGGACCCGTCGGCAGCCACGGTGGCGAGCTCGGCGTCGATCGTCGCAGTCAGCAGGACGTCGTTGCTTTCCAGATGTTCGGAGGCGCATTCATCGAAGTACAGCCGCACCAGCTGTTCCGCCGCCTCGCGGCTGTCGACCGCGAATACCGGCGTGCCGTTTACCAGCAGGTTGACCGCCTTCTGCGGAAACACGGGAACGGGCGTTCCGGCAGGCGTCGTCGGCATCGGGACCGGCGTATACGCCAGCACGTCGTCCTCCTCCTTTTTCGGCTCGGGCGTCAGGACGGTGCGCGCCTCCGTGACCGACAGCTTCGGCGCGCCGAAGACAAGCGGCAGCGCGACCGCAAGCGCAATCAGCACAAGCGCAAAGCTCCCGATCAGGATCAGCCGCTTCGTTTTGTCCTTCATGTCCGCGCTCCTTTCCTCCGTTTTGTTGCAGTATACCACAGCCTGCGTCAAAAATAAAACGATTCCGGAAACTTTTTCTCACTTTTACAATAAATTCACGGGTGGAAACACTTTCCATTGTGCGAAGGATATGGTATGATAGTGGTGTAAAAAAATAGGGCGAAGGCGAAACCCCATACGCCCGGGACGAGGTGAAATAAATGGCTTTTCTGACCGATGAGGAACTGTACTATTTCAACGAAGGTACAACCAAAACAGCTTACCGTTCGCTCGGCTGCCACCTGATCGATGTGGACGGCGAAAAGCGCTGGCGGTTTGCCGTCTGGGCGCCGAACGCGATGACCGTTGCGGTCGTCGGCGACTGGAACGGCTGGAGTCCGTTCCAGGATCCGATGACGCCCGTCGGCTCGACCGGCGTATGGGAAGCCGTGATCGGCATCGCCAACGAGGGACATCTGTACAAATACGCGGTGCAGGGTCCGAACGGCTACGTCACAATGAAGGCCGACCCGTACGCGCAGCGCTGCGAACCCGGCGGCACGGCGTCGATGGTCTGGGAAGCGCAGCCGTTCCCGTGGACGGATGAAGCGTACATCAAGCGCTGCTCGAAGCGGCACAAGGAGCCGATGAACATCTACGAGGTGCACATGGGCTCGTGGAAGAAGGGTCTCGGTTATCGCGAGCTTGCGCATGAGCTCGTCGATTACGCGGCGGACATGGGCTATACGCACATCGAGTGCATGCCGCTGATGGCGTATCCGTACAACCCGAGCTGGGGCTATCAGGTCACCGGCTACTATGCGCCGACCGCGCGCTACGGCACGCCGGACGATTTCCGCTACTTTGTCAACCGTGCGCACGAAAGAGGCCTCGGCGTCATCATGGACTGGGTCCCCGCGCACTTCACCCGCGATTCCTACGGCCTCGCCTACTTCGACGGCACGCCGACGTACGAGCATCCCGACTGGCGGCGTTCCGAGATGAAGCAGTGGGGCACGCTGCTGTTCGACTACGGCCGGACGCAGGTGCAGAGCTT
>JAEESS010000055.1 GCA_016286445.1 Bacillota bacterium | reverse complement strand
AAAAGCGAGGAAGAAACATGGCGGAGAACGATCAAACATTATTCCGAAAAAAAGCGATGGACAAGATTTCCTCACCGGAGCAGCTTACGGATTATCTCAGGGTTACGTCGCCGCGGATGTGGATCATTCTTGCGGCGGTGATCATGGTTCTTGCTGCCGTTGTCGTCTGGGGGATCCTCGGAAGGATGGAGACCGTGAAGGACGTCAGGGTGATCGTTTCCGACGGGCAGGCGCAGATCGTGACCGTGGACGGGACCGTGATCGAAGAGGGCATGGTCGTGCGGATCGACGGGCAGGAATATAAAGTCAACGGAACGGTATCGGACGAATTCGACAGGCCGGTCGGCTTTGCAACTGTCGCGCTTCCGGACGGATCGTATGAGGGAACGGTTGTGATCGATCAGACGAGGGCGGTTCTGGCTCTCTTCGGAAACAGGTGAACCGGATGTTCAGACGGCGCGAAAATCAAACGCTTTCAAAGGGCGTTGCCAAAGTACCGGTCATGATGCAGCTCGAATGGTTGGAGTGCGGCGCTGCATCCTTGGGCATGGTTTTGGCGTATTACGGGAAATGGGTGCCGCTGGAACAGCTGCGGACCGACTGCAGCGTCTCGCGGGACGGCGTGAACGCGGAGAAGATCTATCTTGCAGCGAAGCTTCACGACCTTGACGTGAAGGTCTATAAGATGACGCCCGAATCGCTGAAAGAAAACGGACGGTTCCCCTGCATCATTCACTGGAACATGAATCATTTCGTCGTGCTGAAGGGCTTCCGCGGCAAGTACGTTTACCTGAACGATCCGGCAAGAGGCGCGATCCGGGTCACATGGGAGGAATTCGACGAGTCCTTTACCGGCATCGCGATCGTTCCCGTTCCTTCCGAGCGGTTCCAACCGGGCGGAAAGCCCGCGAGCCTATTTTCGTTTGTCAAAAAGCGTCTGGCGGGGATGGGCGCTGCGCTTGCGTTCGTCGCGCTGACGACGCTGATTTTTTATCTGTTCAATATCACGAATTCCGTTGCGGCACGGATCTTTGTCGACAAGCTCCTGATCGGGCGAAATGACGCCTGGATCCGGCCGTTCCTGTGCATCCTGCTTGCGCTCGCTGTTTTGCAGATCGTCGCGGAATGGGTGCGGGCGGTGTATTCGCTGCGCATCAACGGCAAAATGGCGGCGATCGGCAGCACGTCCTATATGTGGAAGGTGCTGCGTCTGCCGCTGGACTTTTTCGTACAGCGCAGGGCAGGCGATATTCAGTCGCGCGCCGTGATGAACGCTTCCATTGCGGGTACGTTCGTCAATACGCTTGCGCCGCTGGTCATGAACACGCTGATCATGATCCTGTATCTCGTGCTGATGCTGCGGCAGAGTCTGCTGCTGTCTTTGATCGGGATCGCGGTCCTGATCGGGAACGTCGTTCTGTCGATTGTCATATCCCGGCGGCGCATCGACATCACGCGCGTTCGCCTGCGCGACGAGGGGAAGCGGGATTCGACCGCGCTTTCCGGCATCGATATGATCGAATCGATCAAGGCAAGCGGCGCAGAAAACGGGTTTTTCCGGCGTTGGTCCGGTTATCTGGCGTCTGTCAACGGGCAGAGCGTCAAGGCGGAACGGAACGAGCAGTTCCTCGGTATGCTGCCGGCGTTTTTCATTACGCTTGCCAACTATGCGGTTCTATCGCTCGGCGTTCTGCTGACCATGCAGGGCAAATTCACGCTCGGCGCCGTGCTGATGTTCCAGGGCTTCATGAGCGCGTTCCTGTCTCCTGCGATGACGGCCGTCAAAGCCGGGCAGACCATGCAGGAGATGCGCACGCAGATGGAGCGCGTGGAGGACGTGATGCAGTATCCGGAGGACGAATCACTGGAGGAATCCGCGAAAGACGAAAGGATCGCGGACCGAAAGCTGAAGGGCGGCGTCGAACTGAAGAACGTGACGTTCGGATACTCCAGAGCGAGCGTGCCGATCGTCAAAGATTTCTCTCTTTCCGTCAGACCGGGGCAGTGGGTCGCGCTTGTCGGTCCGTCCGGCTGCGGAAAATCCACGATCGCGGGCATGATCGCGGGTCTGTATCAGCCGTGGTCGGGCGAGGTTTTGCTGGACGGAAGACCGAGAAACGACTATCCCCGCGACGTGATTACGAACTCTCTGTCGGTCGTCGATCAGCAGCCGATGCTGTTTGAAGGTACGGTGAGCAGCAACATCAAGATGTGGGACGCCTCCATTCAGGATTTTGAGGTGATCATCGCGGCGCGCGACGCGGCGATCCATAAGGATATTGCCGAGATGGTCAACGGCTATGGGCATAAGCTCAAGGGCGGCGGCAGAAACCTGTCGGGAGGGCAGCGGCAGCGGCTCGAGATCGCGCGGGCGCTTGCGCTGGATCCCTCCGTTCTGATCCTGGACGAGGCGACGGCAGCGCTGGATGCGGAAACGGAATATGAAGTCATCAAGGCGATCCGCAACAGGGGAATCACCTGCATCGTCATTTCACACCGCCTCTCCGCGATCCGCGACTGCGACGAGATCATCGTTCTGGATCACGGCAGGGCGGTCGAGCGCGGCACGCATCAATCGCTTATGGAACAGGGCGGCAGATATGCCGAACTGATCGCAAAAGAATCGTGAGGTGCCGTTATGAGTTTGTTTGAAGAACAGATCAAAGAACGGAAAAGCGCAGACCAGCGGATCCTCGAAAACTCTTTCGATGAGATCGCCGGCGTTGTGCTCGGCACGCGCAGGGTTTTCAAGCAGGAAGACGAGCGGACGGTCGCGAAAAACGCGATCGACGAGATCCTGCTGCATTTTGAAATGAAACCGCTCGATATCCCGGAGAACTTCGTCAGCACGGAAGAGATGGCGGAGTACTGTCAGCAGGCGTACAGTCTTATGTTCCGCGATGTCGAGCTGAAGGAAAGCTGGTATCGCGACGCGTTCGGACCGATGCTTGCGTTTACCGAAGAAGGCGGCGTTCCCGTTGCGCTGCTTCCGGGCAAGCTCGGCGGATACGTGTTTACCGATCCTGAGACGAAGCGGCGCGTGAAGGTCAACCGGAAGAACGCCGAGCGGTTCGAGGCAAAGGCGCTGAGCTTTTTCCGACCGTTCCCGCAGAAAGCGCTCGAGCCGATGGATCTGATCCGCTATATCCGCAGCGTCATTCCGCTGAGCGAGTGGATCGTGAACATCCTTCTGCAGGGCAACATTCTGGTGATCGGGCTGATGCTGCCCTATATCACAAAGGTCATGACGGGCGCGGTGCTTTCCACGGGACGTCCCGATCTTTTGATCGGCGTCTCCGTTTCGATGCTCTGCATTCTGATCGCTTCGCACCTGTTCGGCGTCGCGAAAGGGCTCTTTTCCAAGAAGAAGGAGCTGAAGACGGAAAACGCGGTGCGCGCGGCGGTCATGATGCGGCTCCTTTCGCTGCCGACCCGGTTTTTCGGACGGTTCGGCGCAGGCGAACTGAAAGTGCGTATGGACGCCATCGTCCGGTTCAGCAAGGAGTATGTCAGCTTCGCCGCAATGACTGCGCTGACGCTGGCGACGTCGGTCCTGTACCTGTACGAGATCTGGCGTTACGCGCCCGGTCTGCTGCCGGTTGCGATCATCTATCTTTTGCTCATGCTGGTCGTATCGCTGATCACGGTGCGCACGAGACGGAAATTCCATGAGAAGAGTCTGGAAGTCGACGCGGAGGAATCCGGTTTCAGCTATTCCGCGATCACCGGCGTCCGGAAGATCCGTCTGGTCGGTGCGGAGAAGCGCATGTTTGCGCGGTGGATGAAGCTGTACGCGGAAAAGGCGGGGCTTACCTACCGCCCGCCGATCCTGGTACGGATCAACAGCGCGATCGTCATGGGGATCGGGCTGCTTTCCACGATCCTGACGTATTGGCTGGCGCTCAAAAATCACATTGATGCGTCGTCTTATTTCGCGTTTTCGGCGGCGTTCGGCGCGATCGTCGGCATGACGTCCTCCGCATACGGCGTTACGTTTTCGGCGCATGAGACCCGTCCGCTTCTGAAGATCGCCGAGCCGATCCTGAGAACGGTCCCGGAGGAGACGCAGGAACAGGAGATCGTCACAAAGCTTAACGGCGGCATCGAACTGAATCACGTTTCCTTCCGCTATGACAAGGAATCGCCGTACATCTTCCGGGATCTGTCGCTTAAAATCAAGCCGAAAGAATACGTCGCGATCGTCGGAAAGAGCGGCTGCGGAAAATCCACGCTGATGCGGCTGCTGCTCGGCTTCGAGCAGCCGGAGACCGGCACGATCTTCTACGACGGAAAGAACCTGAGCAAGCTGAATCTTTCCTCCCTGCATAAGAAGATCGGAACGGTACTGCAGCAAAGCGAACTGTTCCCGGGGGATATCTACACCAACATCGCCGTGATGACGCCGGGGCTTTCGATGGAAGACGTGTGGGACGCAGCGGAGAAGGCGGGCGTCGCCGACGACATCCGCGAGATGCCGATGGGCATGCGGACGTTCGTTTCGGAAGGATCCGGCACGCTTTCCGGCGGGCAGAAACAGCGCATCCTGCTTGCGCGGGCGATCGCGGCAAAGCCGAAGCTGCTGCTGCTCGACGAAGCGACTTCCGCACTGGACAACATCACGCAGAAGAAGGTGACCGACGCGCTCGACGCCTTGAACTGCACGCGCATCGTGATCGCGCACCGGGTCTCGACGATCAGAAACTGCAGCCGGATCATTGTGATCGACGGCGGAAGGATCGTTGAGGAGGGAAGCTTCGACGAACTGATCGCAAGGAACGGCTTCTTTGCCGACCTGGTGAAACGGCAGATGGCGGAATAAAAAGGGAAAAACCGGTTTCGGTTGATTCATAGAAACAGAGAGGAAAACATACAAGGAGGAACCCACATGACAAACAGATGGACCAAAATCCTGAGCACGGCGCTCGCGCTTTTCATGCTGATCAGCATTCTGCCGATGAGCACGATCGCGGATGCCGTGAAGGACGAGCGGCAGGATGTTTTCATCCCCGAGATCGAGCTCGGGGAAGACGTCCTTATGCACGACGTCTTCTATCTGACCGCTCCGGCGGCGGAGATCGAAGAAAACGCCAACGCGATCTATCTGCTGCGCATCGGACGCGGCGGAAGTGCGGAAAGCGAATCCACGGCGCTTGTCAGGATCTCCGATATGACGGCGAAATACGGCGAGGACTATATCGTCCGTGTACGCGGCACCGAGGAGGAGGTCGTAAACCCGGATTACAACATGTCCCTGGCGGAGATGATGGAAGATTCCGAATACGGCCAGATGCCGCTCGAGGATTACGAGGCTGCAGTCGAGGAGATCATGAACGATCCCGAGGCGCTGGCGGAGCTTCAGGAGGGTGTCAATGAAGCGCTGGATTTTTTGGAGGAGCAGAGCGGCCTTGACGAGAAATACGACGGCGAAAATCCCTATGCCGAAGCGGTAGAGGAACTGTACGGCGAGGATGCGGAGAAGCCCGCGGAGGAACCCGCGGAAGAGCTCGCAGAAGAACCGGCGGAAGAGCTCGCAGAAGAACCGGCGGAAGAGCCCGCAGCGGAACCGGCGGAGGAACCCACAGAAGAACCGGCGGAGGAACCCGCAGAGGAACCGGCGATCGAGCCCGATCCCAACGTGGTCGTCACCGACGGATCCGAAACCGTGACGATCGGCGAACCGGATGACGGTCTCGATCCCGTGCAGCGGGCGTCGAACCTGTTTACCGGCGAGGACGCGATTTCGCAGCGGCTGACCGCGAGCACGGATCTGTTCCAGGATCTGCAGAAGGTCGCAAACGTCCTGACCGACGCCGTTGTCGGCGCATACGTCGAGATCACCTTTGCGCCGGGCGAAACCTCCAAGTATATCGAGATCATCCCGCTGAACAACGATAAGAGCGACGGCAACAGGATGTTCTACCTGATGCTCGGCGCGCCGAGCGGCACGACCACGAACAGCGCAGCGAGCGCATGCGCGTTCACGATCCTCGACGACGAAGAACCCGAGGAGTGCGTGCTTTCCTTCAGTCAGGTCGAATACGTCCATACGCCCGGCGAGGAAAGCGTCGTGATCACGGTCGAGCGTACCGGCGCGATCAATTCCGTCGTCGGCGGCACCGTAAAGACCACCGGCGAAGGCAATGCGGTCATGGGCAGGGACTATTCCGAGGTCGATCAGACCCTCATCTTCCCGTTCGGCATTCCGACGCTCACGGTCACCATTCCCGTGCGCACGGAGTACTTCAAGGGCGACGCTTCGTTCGGGCTTTCCCTTGAGGCGGACGCGGGCTGCACGATCGGCGTCGATCACGCGACAGTTGCATTGAAGGGCACCTACGGAGAAAAGAAAGCGGAAGACGCTTTCACCACGGACCCCGGCAGCGTTTCCGACAAGAGAACTGTCAGCGACACGAAGGACGGCACGGAGCCGGTGCGGCGTGAGCTCAGCAGACCCGAGCTGATGGACGAAGTCCGAATTGACGCGCCGTATTATCACGGCCACGAGGACAATCAGTTCGGCGGCAACGATAAGTACGACAGCAATAAACAGGCATGGGACCTGATGTGGACGGATCAACACTGGTACCGTGACCGCAAGGGCCTTGTAGGCGTTATCTATCAGATCGGCAGCAAGAACTCTCCGTACGCGATCGCGGGCGCGCAGGTTACGTGGGCCCGCACGGGCGATCACGCATACATGAAGGTCACGTTTGAGGGCGGAGACGAGCCTACCGATTGGATGAAAACAATGACCAGGAGTTCGAAGGACAACGCAAAGGAGCTTTCTTATGATTCCAAAGCGAGCTTCGGCGAGAAGACCCTGAACATGTTCCCGAGCAAATACCTCATTGACCTCGCACCTAACGGCGTCAGACCGCAGTGGATCGGCTTCTACAACCGCGGTCAGTGCGACGACTGCAACCATCTGTATATCTACAGAGTTCAGCCGATCAAGCGCATGTTCCAGTTTAACCTGAAGCAGGCGGACGGGCTTCTGTTCCTGCAGGAAAACGGCGCCCGGAACAGCGATGCCGGCGTGGCGACGAAATCGTCCATTGTCGACGGCGGTAAGGACGTGCTGCTCATTGCGGACGACAGCATCACCGTGCAGGACGTCTCCGACTCCAACGTCACGCAGTTCGCTTACATGAAGGAGTTGAACTGGGTCCGGGAAAACGACACGACGATCTATCAGCTCGGCAGCAACCAAAGCGCATCCAACCATTCCATTACGTTCACGCTTTCGAACGAGATGATGAATGAGATGTTCGGCGGAGGGCGCGATCAGTATTTCAGAGATTCGATCGTCGAAAACACAGGGCTTGCAAATACGGTCGGCTATGCAAACTACAGCAAGCTGTACATCAAGCCGGCGTTCGACTACATCGATTCGAAGGTCATTCTGCGGAACCCGTACAGCTACGACGTGAAGTTTACCATCAGCACGATGGAATACGTCGTTCCGGCAGGGGAGACCGTTGAGATCAAGGCTGGAGACGTCAGCTTCCATAAGGGCGACACGCTTGCGCTGACCTCCATCGAGATCCTGGATCCCGACGCGAACAATTTCAATAAGGTCGTCGGCGCTAACCAGTATTATAAGGTCAGCGGCGCCGAAGCGGATTACGAAGCCGATCCGCGGGTGTTCTGGGACGACCAGCCGATCTACATCGCAGGCGAACCGAATACGAAGCGGCTCTGCGCGGTGGAGGTCGTGGTTGAGCCGAATATCCAGAAAAAGGACAACAAGATCACGGTCCGCGTCAAGACCTCCGATCTTGCAAAATTCGATACGACCAGCCTTTCCGCCGGTCTGCTCAAGCGGGCGGGCGATACGACCGTTGAAGCGGGCTACACCTACTACACCTTTGCCAGCGAGGACAAGACGGTCGCGGGCAAGCTTTATCCGATCACCGTGAATCCGCAAAAGGGCTGGGTCGCGGTCTGGACGGACCGCAACGTCGCCCGCACGTACACGCAGAACACGCTGTACTTCAAGCCCGGCACGCTGCCCGACCGGAACATCATCGACCTGACGGCGGCGCCGCAGCACGGCTCCGTTACGCTGACGGGTACCTTCCGGTACATGGATTACAACCTGAAGGACAGAGGCGCGGGCAGCATGTCGAACCGCCCGGCGGTCGGCGCGGTGATCACCGCGGGCTCCGCGGGCGGCACGGCGGACCAGGACGGCAAAGTGACCGCGGGACCGGTCCCGGGCACGGGCGGGGAGAACAAATATCTGCGATACCTCGTTTCCGTCAACGGCACCGCCATGCTCTACGAGGTCCCCATGCCGACGGGAGAAAATGACGCCGCGATCGATATCTCGGCGAATTTCCCGAACGGCGTCAGCCCGGTCACGGCAAACATCTTCAAGGGGATCCAGATCACCGGCGTGATGAGCGATCCGGCGTACGAGATTGCCGACGGAAAGTTCATTCCGATCCTTCCGATGGGTAAGAATGCGCAGATGACGATCGAGATCAGTCCGCGTCCGTATGCGGTCTCCCTGACCACGCCGATGGGCGTTCTCGAAACGAGAAAGGTCGAGGCGCCTCTCGGGATCCAGCTCGTGGTCTATGACGCGAACGACGTCTACAAGGGTGAATACGAGCTTGTCAAACCCGATGAATACGATGCGGCGAGAGGCGTATACATCTTCCGGTCCACGGTCGAATTCGAAATCGCCGCTCCGATCGAGATCGATCCGGACGCGCCTGAACCTGATCCGGACGAGCCCGAACCCGAAACGGAGGGCGGATTCTCGGTCGACCCCGGCGACAAGCTGTATATCCGAGTCATCACCAACCGTATGTCCGCGGCGGACGCGCTTCTGACCGATCTGCAGGAAGCGGTCGAACTGCTGCCGGAGCCCGAGACGGTCACCTCCAACGAAGCGACGGTCATCGTCACAACGGGCGCAAACGGTTCCGTCGTCGATCCGAATACGCGTGAAGCGGAAGAACCGAAACCCGAGCTGACGGTCGAAGCGACGGCGGACCCGACGGAGGATCTTCAGGTCGGCGATCCGATCACCTATACGATCAGGATCACGAATACCGGCGGCGTTCGTCTCGGCAACATCAGGATCAACCAGTCGCTGACCGATCTGGAGCAGGTCACCTCGCCCGATATGTCGGTTCTGAATCTCGACGAATCCGTCACGGTCAAGTACTGGTATTACGTCACGCAGGCGGACGTCAACGCCGGCAGCGTCACGAACAAAATCACGGCGATCGGCGAGATCGACCCGGTCATCGGAAACTTCGCGGACAGCTACCAGTATTCCGACGTCTATACCGGCATCAACTTCTACAACCCGCTCGCCATGGAGATCCCGCCGAAGCAGACCTTCACGAGCCCGGTGACGATAACCTATCCGGAGCTGCCTCTGATCGGCAGCACGGGCATGGCGCTTCCGTTCCCGTTCGTAACGGTCGGATGCATGCGCATCCCGCAGGGCTACCGTCTGTATTTCGGCGTGTCGGTCGTGCAGATCTATGACACGGTCAAGGAAACGCATATCAGTTCCTTCCACTCGGACCAGCCGGGTCAGGACGGAACGGATGATTACTGGAAGAGCACCTTCTCCATGGCCAATCCGTTCGGCACCTTCTGGAAAGGACTCAAGGACTCCTGGAACAAGGTCGGTACGCTGCATGAGAAAGCCAAGTTTGCAAAAGAACTGGGCAGGAAACTGTCCCTTGCGAGCTTCGGCAGTCCGCAGTGGAGATTTGACGTCATGATCGGCGCGTACTTCAACTTCCATTACTTCACGATCTACGCGAACAGCATCGAAAAGACGGTGCTGAAATTCTCCGGCATGGGCGCTTACTTCTGCGTGAACGGCGGGTTCAAGGTGGCGTTCTACACGATCATTCCCCTCGTATTCATACCGGCGTATTTCGGGATCGAGATCGAGGCCTATCTCATGGCGTTCATCGGCGGCGGCTGCGATCTGGAGACGTCCGTTACGCTGGACGAGGCGCAGCAGTCACAGGTCGACTATGCAAATTCGGGGACCCGCTTCGACGGCGGCGTCCGTTTGCAGGGCTATATTCAGTTCAGTCTCGGCGTCGGGCTTTGCGATGTCATCGGCATACGACTGGTGGCAAGGGCCAACGCCATGGGCGCCTGGGAACCGAATAACAAGTACGGGGCGTTCGGTCTGTACCTCAGCGTCTCGGCGGGCATCATCGTCGACCTGTTCCTGTTCTCGGTTCCGGTCGTGATCGAGCTTGCCGGCAAGCCGTTCGGATTCTTCAAGCACTATGTTAATAATCCGGACGATGTGGCCGGCAATCAGGAGCCGGGCATGAGGAAGTCGACCTCGTCGCAGGGCTTCCGCCTCCGCCAAGGCAGCGGCACGGATTCCACCTGGGTCGGCGGAAAGAACGCGACGCGCTACGCGTTCGCGCCGGGCTCCACGCAGATCCTTGCGGAGAACGCGTATGAACGTGCGGATTCGCAGCTCATTACCCTGGATGACGGCACCGTCGTACTTGCGTTCATCGACAGCGACAACGCGAAGGGCGAATATCAGCGCACCACGCTGAAGCTCGCGACCTACAAGAACGGCGTCTGGAGCAACCCGGTCCCGGTCTCCGTGGACGATACGGCGGACTTCCAGCCTTCCATCGCGGAAACGAAGGACGGCAACGTGCTGGTCGCGTGGGTCTCCACCGGCGGCAACGATATCGACGAGAATACAGAGGTTACGGACTACCTGAACAGCATGGAAGTCTATGCGGCGCTTGCGACAATCGGCGAGGACGGTTCGATCACGATGGACGAGCCGGTCAAGATCACCAACGACCATCGCATCAAGGACGGCGTCGAGAAGGGCTATTACGACTGCATGCCGACCGTCGTCTGCGACAAGATCAGCGGCGACGCGATCGTCTACTACGTCAAGAGCGGCAACACCACCACGGACGGCGCGACGCTCGCGAACCCGTACGTCAACGACTGCCGCGTGTTCTACATGATCTACAACGCGGAAGAGGACGTCGATACGGACGGCAGAGTGGTTCCCGAAGGGTGGCTCTTCAACAACTTCTACTTTGCCGAGTTCCACGGCAATACGGCAAACGAGCAGTACATGATCGAAAACTTCGGCGGTCAGCGCTCGCTGGCAGGTCCGACGTACACGGATGAGAACGGCAGCACGGTCGCATATGCGATCCCGGACTTCACGGCGATCGGCTACAACGGTCTTGCGGTCTACGCCTACACCGTGGATACGGACGGCAGCAACGACACTTACGAAGACAAGGAGCTGTATCTGCAGGTCTACAACTTCGAGCAGCATGAGACGAAGTACCGTATCCGCATCACCGACGACAACGTGGCGGACACGCTGCCGCAGTTCTTCCGCTCCAAGGACGCGCAGCTCAGCACGGAGGAGGAAGCGACGCACACCAAGCTGTTCTGGTACCGCGACAACAAAGGCGTGGTCTACATCGACGTCACGCAGCTTATGCAGCAGGGCATCAATCCGGACGGCACGCTGAAGATCAAGGGCGACGGCGGCGATTCGACCTACGCGGATCCCATCGAGACCGGTTTGAGACCCAAGGACAGCAACGAATCCAGACAGTCCGCAGACTACCGCGTGGTCGAGGACGCCAACGGCAGCTTGTTCATTCTTTGGACCGACACCGTTGTCGACGGCGATCCGGCGGATGAGAACGCGTCCGTTTCGCAGGAGATCTTTGCAACGAGCCTGATCTCCAGCGGCAGGGTGTTGACCGACGAGGAGGCCGACGCGCCCGACGCAGATCTCGGCAGCACCGGCTGGTCGAAGCCGTATCAGCTCACCAGAGACGGATACTTCAACGACGAGCTCGCCGTCACCATGACGGGCGAGAACCTCATGGTGGTCCACAACCGCTTCAGGCAGGAGCTGGTCATTCCGGAGACGGATACCCCTGCCGAGGACGGCATCAACTACAACGGCGAAGTCGACTTTGACCCGCTTGTGATCACCGAAATGACGCTGGCTGCGACCGTGATGGAGCCCTGCGGCGCAGTCGAACCCGAGGAGATCGAAATCCGGCAGCCCAACGAGGACGGCGAGGCATCCGCTCTGACGCTCGATCATCCGATCGGCGGCGAGGATACCGTCATCACAGTCAAGGCGTCCAACAACGGTCTGACCACGGCACCGGGCTATATGCTGACGCTGTATGCGGTGGATAAGAACGGAACCGAAACGCAGATCGGCACGGTCGAATCGACCGATGCGCTGCGTCCGAACAATTCGCGGACCCACGAGTTTGCGTACACGCTGCCCGACGATGTCAGCGGATTGACGTTTAGGGCGGTCACGAAGGAGCTTAAGGAGGAAGGCGTCTACTTTACCAACACGGCGGAGTACGTCTCCGAGCCCCTGCTTTCCGATCCGGATTACCGCATTGAGAACATCGTGACCTATCAGACCAACGACGGCTTCCGTGCCTCGTTCGAAATCACGAACACGGGCAATGCGCCGTCCGGCGAAGACGATATGCTGACGATCGATTGGAAGGGCCCCGAGAACCTGATCATGGATGTCGACAAAGATGCGCTTACGCTGGTACACGTGCCGTTCGAGACGCCGATCCAGCCGGGCGAGACCCGCGAGATGGACATCGCAGTCCCGGTCACGATCGAAATGGTGCAACGCTACGGCTTCATCGACGCTTCGTTCGCCGTCACGAGAGAATACGTAGAGACCTATAATGATATCGACTACACCGGCCGTCGATACGTCGGCGACATCGCGTATGACTGCTTCGTGCAGACGCAGCCGATGAACATGACGCTTGAGGATGTTGCGGTCAGGGAAGATGAAACCGCGGATATCGTCTTTGCAATGGATCTCGGCAACAAGTTCGGCAACAGCGCCGACGTGGCATATGCGGTCGAGGACCTCGAAATCGCGCAGATCAGCGACGGCAAGGTGCTCGGTATCGGCGGAGGCACAACGACGCTTTATGCGACGCATGTAGCAACCGGCACGACGGTACAGGCAACGATCACCGTCACGCCCAAGCCGCAGCCCGAAGCGCCGACTGCCGTGACGTTCGCCGGCGAAGACATTGTCGGCAACGACGAATATGAGATCGTCGACGGCGAGGTCCTGTATCGCTACGACGTGCACGTTGAGGATCTGCCGGAGGGCGGTTCCTTCATAAGCAGCGCGCAGATCTTCCTCGCATACGATCCGGCAGTCCTTGCGCTCCGCAAGACGGAAGGCGCGTTCGATTGGACGGTGAACGACAAGAACGGCACGATCTCCGCAGTCTGGGCGTCCGATACGGAACAGCTCCTCAAAAACGGCGAAGAAGTGCTGACGCTCTGGTTTGCAAAGATCGGAGATGCGGAGAAGACGGATGTCGCGTTCACCGAGAACACACTCGGAACAGGCAGCTCGATCGGATTCGCGGCGAACGGCAGTGTGGTTGAACTCGAAGCGGGAACCGCGGACGGCAGCATCACGTTCGATGCGATCCTGTACGGCGACGCAAACTGCGACGGCATGATCACGGCGGCGGACGCGGCGCTTATCCTGCGCTCGATCGTCGGTCTGTCAGCGCTCACAAAGCGCGGCGCGCTCAATGCGGAGGTCGACGGTGACGGCAGCGTTACCGCGGCGGATGCGGCGGCGATCCTGCGCTATGTGGTCGGCTTGATCCGGGAGCTCCCGGTACGGAACTGAACGGTTGAACAATTCACGAAATCTATGATCTGAAAGGAGAAATCATATGGAACTCAAGAAAAAAACAGAGCAGGAAAAGAGCGTCAACGAAGAAAAGAAGATCGAGGCGGAAGAAATAGCGTTCGAGGATCTTCGGAAGATCACGGGCGCAGGCAGCGAGTGGGACGACGTTCCTCCCATTGACGAACATCCTTACGATCCGGATACGATCAAGAAAACCTGAGCCAGGAAGGAAACCGCGTCCCCGAACGGCTCGAAAAAACAGAAAACGGATCGGAAACGGCGGCGTCCGCACGGCGGAAACGCCGCTTCCGTCCCACAAAATCCATTCGATCGGAAACGCTCCCGGTTCGGGAGCGTTTCTGTCGTTCAAGGAATCCGGCGGACCGCACGTGGAATCTGCGATCGGAAGGCGGGCTTTGCATAATCAGAAACTTTCCGCACAATGAATATCAGACGACAGGTGAAGTTTGATTATAATCTAGCCTTGTGATTGCGGTGTGAAATTGTACACTTAATTGTTCCTACCCTATTTTTCCAACGACGGTTATTTATCGTGTGGGACGGCGGTTGATCTTAATAATGATCGTTCAGTTGGCAATTAGATCATATTGTTTTTTGTGCCAGATGTTCACTTTGAACAGATCCCCATTAAAAACTTGGTTTCAAATCAAGATTATCAGAGAATACAAAAGTTGGACGAGCACATAAGAGAGAAGAAAAATGAGACTGCAAAACGTTTATTACACATACTATGAGAATGCGTTTTTCAAAAAAGTGCAGTCAAAGTGCAGTCAAAACCGGTTTTGAAGCCATCAAGCACCGTATAAAGAACTGTATATACAATAATGATATACGGATGTCAAAGTGATGATGTTTGCTTAGAAAAGGTAAGATCTGGAAAAGGTAAGCCCCCGAAAACACAGTGATTTCGGGGGCTTGGCGTCCCCGGCGCGATTCGAACGCGCGGCCTTTCGCTTAGGAGTTGTATTCCGACAATCTGTTAATTCTGCCCTAAAACACTGGAAAGTGCCTATTTCAGGGCTTTTTTTCAATTCCATACAACCCTGTTTTAGTCCATATAGTCCACAAAACAGGCTTTTATTTCACACGAAAGTTAGTCAAAAGTTAGTCAAATAGTTAGTCAACAATACAGGCTATTGATAAGGGAAAACTGGCATTCTCATATGCACTAATCTTATCGGATATCTGTATTTAACGCTATAATAATGTCATGATAGCTTTTTCTATGTATAAGCACTCGTAGTCCTTATTGGGAGAGCATAGGGATATTACAGATTCCATATCACGGTTAAGAAGGTTGTTATAACAATCAAATGGGATACGAAAACTGTCTGCTGATTATAAATGCGGGGTCAGAAAATGATTATGATCATCCCAATCCTTCGCCGCTGCCACATAGAAAGCCCGAGAAATCGGGCTCTTTTCGTACTTTGCCGTCGGACGAAACGAACCTGATTTGTGCTCATTTCGGGTTTTGACAACACTTTGAAAATCAACGAGTGTATTTGTATGGTTTTTTTGAACAGAATGAACCGAATAAGAACGCCGAAAACCCAGATATTCAGGCGCTTTTTGCGAAATAACTTAGGTTTTCGGCAATCGCTTTTCTGCCCTTCAGCCCGCTGTTATAATGCTTAGTCCTGCGGGAATACGGCGCAGAAGAGATCGCAAAATGCGTAAAGGGATCCTTCGCGCCAGCCCGGAGACGTTCATCTGCGGCGCATGCCGGTTCCGTGCGGGCGACGGCGAAGCGATCAACGCGTACTTTGGAAATATATAAGCGCCTGATCCTGGGCGAGCATGACGGAAAGCATCCTGTCCGGAAAAGCGAATAAAACGGAATCTAATACAAGATAAGAAAAGGAAGCCGCTTTCATCAGGTTTTATTGAGAAAAAGCGGCTGTTTCTTTGGACATCCTTTGGACATGCTTTGCTATACTGAAATGTTGAAATAGTATATACTGCAACAATCTTCAGACATTCGGCATACTGCCGGTTTCGGCTGCGAAGGCGAATGGATGCGGGATACGATCATACAGTTTTGAAACGGAGGAAAAATGACGGTCGGACGAATCACGACGCTGCTTCTTGTACTTGTCATGCTTCTTGCGTTTGCTGCATGCAAGCAAACGGAGGAAGAGCCTGCTTTGCCGCATGCAGAGACGACGGTCCAAAGCATTTCCAAGCACGGCAATATCGTGCTGGAGATCCCGCCTTTGGATCTGTTTGCGCTCGGCTTTGAATACGGCGATACGGTCGAAGTCACGATCGGCGATGCGTCGGTCGAGATGCCGGTCGGTTCCGATTTCAGCGATGTGGACACCGGCAAGATGGTCTGCCGGGTGAAATACGATCCACAGAACGAAGCGGAAAACAGCGTAACGCTTGCGATCATGATGGGCGATCTCGCAACGACCCTCGGCATTGCCGCAAAGGAGACGATCGAAACGGATCCCGGCTTTGTCTGGAATTATGCGGTTTCCGCGCCGGTCGCCGTTTCGATCACCCTCAAAGAAAAGGGCGGCTATTACGACGAATACATGCTGCGGCAGCTCGTTCGCAGCAACGAGCGGGCGGAATACCCCGAGCTTACGGACGAGGAATTTGCCAATTTCCGGATGATCGCCGCGACCGGCGTTGCCGCGGGCGTGCTGTATCGCTCCTCCTCGCCGGTGAATCCGGAGCTGAATCGCAACGTAATCGCCGATGCGGCGCTGGAGCGCGCTGGCATTCGGACGGTCATCAACCTTGCGGACAGCGAACAGGTCATGCGGGCGTATGAAGGCTATGCCGAACGCGCCTACGCAAAGTGCGACGTCGTCTGTCTGGACCTGCCCGTGGATTTTATGTCCGACGCCTTCCGGTCCGGTCTTGCCGACGGGCTCCGATTTCTGGCTTCGCACGAGGGACCGTATCTGATCCACTGCACCGAAGGCAAGGATCGCGCAGGGTTCGTTTCGGCGCTGCTGGAGTGTCTGATGGGCGCTTCGAACGACGAGGTGATCGCCGACTATATGATTACTTATTATAACTATTACGGGGTCAAGCCGGGGACCGAGCAGTACGATACCGTTGTTCGTGCGAGCATCCGGCAAATGCTTTGCGCGGCGTTCGGGATCGAGAACCTCGAAAACGCCGATCTTTCGGCGTGCGCAAAGAACTATCTGAAGTCGATCGGACTTTCGGACGATACCGTTTCCGAAATCATAGGAAAGCTCAGCGCCGGTCCGGCCGATTGACGGCGGACGGTATTGAGAAAACGCCCTGTTTTCCCGCGTCGATCGGATAGGGACGGCAAGGCGGAATCCCGTAGGATCGTCTTCAACGCGCTGAAGGGCTGAGATCCCGTAAAACGTACAGGACAGTTCATAAACACATAAAAGATAAGGATCAGGAGGCAAATATAGACAACAAACAAATCTACAAAAAAACGCTCGGCTTCTCCCTGCGCCGTGTATTCTGGGACATCATTTCGGTCGTGCTGCTTCTCGGCGCGGGAACGCTCGGGTATTTCCTCGGTGAAAAATACGCGCAAAACGGACCGATCGGTCTGTTGATCGGCGCGGTGATCGGCGTCGTTGCGC
>JAEESS010000054.1 GCA_016286445.1 Bacillota bacterium | reverse complement strand
TAGCGCTTCAGTCCGATGCCCGCCGGGATCAGCTTACCGATGATGACGTTTTCCTTGAGGCCGACGAGCGGATCGATCTTGCCCTTGATGGCAGCTTCGGTCAGCACGCGCGTGGTCTCCTGGAAGGACGCCGCCGACAGGAACGAGTCGGTCGCGAGCGCGGCCTTGGTGATGCCGAGAAGCTTGCGCTTCGCTTTCGCGAGCATCGGCTCCGCCGGTTCGTCCGCGCCGCTCTCCTGCGCTTCCGCGCAAGCGAGCTCGTATTCGCGGATCAGCTTCTCGTTCTCTTCCTCGAAGTGGTAGCTGTCGCACAGTTCGCCGGGGAGCAGGCCGGTGTCGCCCGCGTCCTCGATCTGGACCTTGCGGAGCATCTGCCGGATGATGACCTCGATATGCTTATCGGAGATCTCAACGCCCTGGAGACGGTATACGCTCTGGACTTCCTTCAGCAGATACGCCTGCACGCCCTTGACGCCCTTGATCTTCAGGATGTCGTTCGGCGTGACCGGGCCCTCGGTGAGCGAATCGCACGCGTCGACGTAATCGCCTTCCTTGACCAGCAGCTTCGAGTTGAACGGGATCTGGTATCTGGCCGATTCGCCGTTCTCGTTGGAGATGATGCAGAAGTTGCCCTTGTCGGTCTGTTCGAACCCGACGACCGTACCGGAGATCTCGGTGATGGTGCACGCGCCCTTCGGCTTTCTCGCCTCGAACAGCTCCTCAACACGCGGAAGACCCTGCGTGATGTCCTCGCTGGATGCGACGCCGCCGGTATGGAACGTACGCATCGTCAGCTGCGTGCCGGGCTCGCCGATCGCCTGCGCCGCGATGATGCCGACCGCTTCGCCGATGTCGACGTAACCGCCGGTCGCGAGGTTTGCGCCGTAGCACTTTGTGCAGACGCCGTGCTCGGTGCGGCAGGTCAGGACCGAACGGCAGTAGACTTCCTTGACGCCCGCCGCTTCGATCGCCAGCGCTTCGTCGTGGCTGATCATGTGATCGCCTTCGCAAAGCTGTTCGCCGGTCTCCGGATGGAACACCGGGTCGATCGCGTAGCGGCCTTCAATGCGCGCCGAAAGCGGCTCGATCATCTTGTTGCCGTCGGCGATCGCGGAGATCCACATGCCGCGCGGCGTGTCGTTGCGCTCTGCGAAGCAGTCGATCTCGCGGACGATCACGTCCTGCGAAACGTCGACCAGACGACGCGTGAGGTAACCGGAGTCCGCGGTACGGAGCGCCGTGTCGGCAAGACCTTTGCGCGCGCCGTGCGAGGAGATGAAGAACTCCAGAACGGACAGGCCTTCGCGGAAGTTTGCACGAATCGGCACCTCGATGATCTGGCCGGACGGGTCTGCCATCAGGCCGCGCATGCCGGCGAGCTGACGGATCTGCGCCTGGCTGCCGCGCGCGCCGGAGTCCGCCATCATGAAGATGGGGTTGTACGCGTCGAGCGAATTCATCAGGGCCTTGGTGACGTCCTCGGTCGTCTGCTCCCAGACGGCGATGACGCGGTCTCTGCGCTCCTTGTTGGAGAGAAGACCCATACGGAAGTAGTTGTCGATCTCGACGACCTTCTTCTCCGCCTCGGCAACGAGCGCCTTCTTTTCGGCCGGGACGCGGATGTCCTGGAAGCCGACCGTGACGCCGCCGCGCGTGGAGTAGGAATAACCGAGCTTCTTGATGCGGTCCAGCGTCTCGCTGGTCTGCGTCGGACCGTGCTTGCGGTAGCACGCGTCGACGATCTTGCCCAGGTCCTTCTTCTTCACGAGGGAATCGATCTCCAGCTTGAACATATCGTCCGCGCAGGTTCTCTGGACGAAGCCGAGGTCCTGCGGGATCGCGTTGTTGAAGATCACACGGCCCACGGAGGTGTCGCAGATCTTGTAGATCGTTTCACCCTGCCATTCGCGCTGCAGACGGATCTTGACCTTTGCCTGCAGTGCGACCTCGCCGGTCTGGTACGCCATGATGGCTTCGTCCTCGGAGGAGAACGCCTTGCCCTCGCCCTTGACGCCGTCGCGCTGCTGCGTGAGGTAGTAGCAGCCCATGACCATGTCCTGCGTCGGGCAGACGACCGGCTTGCCGTCCTGCGGCTTCAGAATGTTGTTGGATGCGAGCATCAGGAAGCGCGCTTCCGACTGCGCCTCGACCGAAAGCGGTACATGGACCGCCATCTGGTCGCCGTCGAAGTCCGCGTTGAATGCGGTACATACGAGCGGATGCAGCTTGATCGCGCGGCCCTCGACGAGGACCGGCTCAAACGCCTGAATGCCCAGACGGTGCAGCGTCGGCGCGCGGTTCAGCATGACCGGATGGTCCTTGATGACCTCTTCGAGCACGCCCCAGACTTCGGTCGCGCCGCGTTCGACCATGCGCTTTGCGCCCTTGACGTTCTGCGCGAAGCCGCCCTTGACGAGCTTCTTCATCACGAACGGCTTGAAGAGCTCCAGCGCCATTTCCTTCGGAAGACCGCACTGGTACATCTTGAGCTCCGGACCGACGACGATAACCGAACGGCCGGAATAGTCGACGCGCTTGCCGAGAAGGTTCTGGCGGAAACGTCCCTGTTTGCCGCGCAGCATGTCGGAAAGCGATTTCAGCGGACGGTTGCCCGGACCCGTGACGGGGCGGGAACGGCGGCCGTTGTCGATCAGAGAGTCGACCGCTTCCTGCAGCATGCGCTTTTCGTTGCGGACGATGATGTCCGGCGCGCGCAGCTCCAGAAGCCGCTTTAAGCGGTTGTTGCGGTTGATGACGCGGCGATAGAGGTCGTTGAGGTCGCTCGTTGCAAAGCGTCCGCCGTCCAGCTGGACCATCGGGCGAAGCTCCGGCGGGATGACCGGAAGGACCGTCAGGATAATCCATTCGGGGCGGTTGCCGCTCTTTAGGAACGCTTCGACGACTTCGAGACGCTTGACCGCGTTTGCGCGCTTCTGTCCGCCGCTGTGTTCGACCTCATCGCGAAGCTCAGCGTCGAGCTTCTCCAGGTCGATCTCGCAAAGGAGCTCGCGGATCGCCTCCGCGCCCATGCCGGCACGGAAGGATTTCTCGCCGAACTGCTCCTGTGCTTCACGGTATTCCTTGTCGGAAAGCACCTGCTTCTTCTGGAGCGTGGTCGTACCGGGATCGATGACGACGTACGCCGCAAAATACAGGACCTGCTCGAGCTCTTTCGGGCTCATGTCGAGCAGCATCTTCATACGGCACGGAATGCCCTTGAAATACCAGATATGAGAAACCGGAACGGCCAGCTCGATGTGACCCATGCGTTCACGGCGGACCTTGGAGCGCGTGACTTCAACGCCGCACTTGTCGCAGACGATGCCCTTGTATCTGCCGCGCTTATAGCGTCCGCAGTGGCATTCCCAGTCCTTCGTCGGTCCGAAGATCCGTTCGCAGAACAGACCGTCCTTCTCGGGTTTCAGAGTGCGATAGTTGATCGTTTCGGGTTTCTTGACCTCGCCGTGGGACCACTCAAGGATCTTTTCGGGGGAAGCCAGACCGATCTTCAGAGCATCAAATTCCGTTAAATCAAACATTTGCTGTCTCCTTTCGCACGTTATTCGGGATCTTCCTCGTCGCCGAGGTCCAGATCCATATCATCTCCGAGGTCGAACTCGTCGTCCATCAGCATGCCGTCCATGTCGGATCCTTCGTCGAAGTCGCCGTCGAAGTCGATATCATCGATATCCTCGTCGTCCTCGTCCTCATCCTCCATCGGCTGGATCGGGGTATCTTCGAGACCGGAGATGTTGATATTGTCGGTGAAGCGAGTCTCTTCATCGTCGTCCTCGCCGATCTCGATCTCTTCACGCGTTTCGGAAAGAACGCGCATATCGAGACCCAGCGACTGGAGCTCCTTAATGAGGACCTTGAACGATTCGGGAACACCGGAGGGCTTGACATTCTCGCCCTTGACGATGCTCTCGTAGGTCTTGACACGACCCACGACGTCGTCGGACTTGACGGTGAGGATCTCCTGCAGGGTGTTCGCCGCGCCGTACGCTTCGAGCGCCCAGACTTCCATCTCGCCGAAGCGCTGTCCGCCGAACTGTGCCTTGCCGCCCAGCGGCTGCTGCGTGACGAGGCTGTACGGACCCGTGGAACGCGCGTGGATCTTGTCGTCGACCAGGTGATGCAGCTTGAGGTAGTACATGTAGCCGACCGAAACGCGGTTCTCAAACGGTTCGCCCGTTCTGCCGTCGTACAGGATCGTCTTGCCGTCCTCATCGCAGCCTGCCTTGACGAGCAGGTTCTTGATGTCCTCTTCGGTTGCGCCGTCGAAGACCGGCGTTGCGATCTCGATGCCGAGCTTCTTGCACGCCATGCCGAGGTGCAACTCCAGGATCTGACCGATGTTCATACGCGACGGAACGCCGAGCGGATTCAGAACGATCTGCAGCGGTGTGCCGTCCGGCAGGAACGGCATATCCTCTTCGGGGAGGATGCGGGAGATAACGCCCTTGTTGCCGTGACGACCTGCCATCTTGTCGCCGACGGAGATCTTGCGCTTCTGCGCAATGTATACGCGGACCATCTGGTTCACGCCGGGGCTCAGCTCATCCTTGTTCTCGCGGGTGAAGATCTTGACGTCAACAACGACGCCGCCTTCGCCGTGCGGCACGCGGAGAGACGTGTCACGCACGTCGCGCGCCTTCTCACCGAAGATCGCGCGCAGGAGACGCTCTTCCGGCGTCAGCTCGGTCTCGCCCTTCGGGGTGACCTTGCCGACCAGGATATCGCCCGAACGCACCTCCGCGCCGGGGCGGATGATGCCGTTCTCATCGAGCTGCGCAAGCGCGTCCTCGCCGATGTTCGGGATGTCGCGGGTGATCTCTTCCGGTCCGAGCTTCGTTTCACGCGCTTCGATCTCGTGCTCCTCGATGTGGATCGACGTATACACGTCCTCCTTGACGAGCTTTTCGGAGATCAGGACCGCGTCCTCGTAGTTGTAGCCTTCCCACGTCATGAAGCCGATCAGAATATTGCGGCCGAGTGCGATCTCGCCGCCTTCCGTCGATGCGCCGTCCGCAATGACGTCGCCCTTCTTCACGCGTTCGCCGTGCTCGACGATCGGGCGCTGATTCAGGCAGGTGCCCTGGTTCGAGCGGCGGAACTTCAGAAGCTTATGACGGTACGGAACGCCCGCGTCGCTGGTGATCTCGATCGTGTCCGCGTCCACATAGGTGCAGACGCCGTCGCACTGCGCGAGCACCGTGATGCCGGAGTCCGCAGCCGCCTTGTGCTCCATGCCGGTCGCCACGACGGGCGCTTCGGGTTTCAAAAGCGGGACCGCCTGACGCTGCATGTTCGAGCCCATCAAAGCGCGGTTTGCGTCGTCGTTCTCCAAGAACGGGATCATCGCCGTCGCGACGGAAACGAGCTGCTTCGGAGAAACGTCGATGTAATCGACTTCGTTGCTCTTGACTTCAATGATCTGGTCCAGACGGCGCGCCACAAGGCGGTCCTTCTTGAACCAGTGGGTGTTTTCGTCGACCGGCTCGTTTGCCTGCGCGACGATCGCGCCGTCCTCTTCGTCTGCGGTGAGATACACGATCTCGTCGGTGACGATGCGGTTTTCCTTATCGATCACGCGGTACGGCGCCTCGATGAGACCGTACTCGTTGATGCGCGCGTAGGTGGACAGCGAGTTGATAAGACCGATGTTCGGACCTTCAGGCGTCTCGATCGGGCACATTCTGCCGTAATGCGAGTAGTGAACGTCGCGGACCTCGAACGTTGCGCGGTCGCGGTTTAAGCCGCCGGGACCGAGTGCCGAAAGACGGCGCTTATGCGTCAGCTCGGAAAGCGGGTTCGTCTGATCCATGAACTGAGAAAGCTGCGAGGATCCGAAGAACTCCTTGATCGCCGCGGTGACCGGGCGGATGTTGATGAGGTTCGACGGCATGACCACGTCCATATCCTGCAGACCCATGCGCTCGCGAACGACGCGTTCGAGACGCGTAAGGCCCACGCGGATCTGATTCTGCAGCAGCTCGCCGACCGAACGGATGCGGCGGTTGCCGAGGTGGTCGATGTCGTCCGTCTTGCCGATGCCGTACGGAAGATTGATCAGGTAGGAGATCGAAGCGACCATATCGTCCGGGATGATGTGCCGCGGGATCAGGTCGTCATAGTGCTTGCGCAAAAAGTCCTTCAGCGCATCGCCTTCGACGCCCTCGTCCTCTGCCTGTTTGAGAAGCGCTTTGAGGGTCGGGATATGCACGTCCTCGTTGAGACCGGCTTCGATCGGCTCGAACGGCAGATAGCCCTTTGCGGATGCAAAGCAGTTGCCGACGACCTTGACGCGTCCGTTCTCTTCGCTGCTGATCCAGACCGCATTGATGCCTGCGTTCTGGATCGCTTCGGCGGTCGCCTTGTCGATCTTCTGTCCGGCTTCGACGAAGATCTCGCCCGTCTCCTCGTTGATGATGGCTTCGTCCGCGATCTGATCGCGGATACGCGCCTTCAGAGCGAGCTTCTTATTATACTTGTACCGTCCGACGCGCGCCAGATCGTAGCGGTTGTCGAAGAACAGCCCGTGCAGGAGATTGCGCGCGCTCTCTTCTGTCGGCGGCTCGCCGGGACGCTGGCGCTTGTAGATCTCGAAGAGACCGTCCAGCTCGCATTTGCCGGGATCCTTCTGCAGCGTCTTTTCGAGGCGTTCGTCCTCGCCCAGAAGGTCGAGGATCTGCGCGTTCGTGCCGTAGCCGATCGCGCGCAGCAGAGAGGTGATGAACACCTTGCGCTGACGGTCGATCTTGACGTAGAGGATCTCGTTCGAGTCGGTCTCATATTCGAGCCACGCGCCGCGGTTCGGAATGACCTGACTGGAGTACAGGACCTTTTTGCCCAGCTTATCCTTTGCGGATGCATAGTATGCGCCGGGAGAACGGACGAGCTGCGAAACGATAACGCGTTCCGCGCCGTTGATGATAAACGTGCCCTGGGGCGTCATCAGCGGGAAATCGCCCATAAAAACCTCCTGCTGCTTGACCTCGCCCGTTTCTTTGTTGATCAGGCGTACGGTCACGCGCAGAGGCGCCGCATAGTTCACGTCGCGGCTCTTGCTCTCTTCGATGGAATATTTGGGCTTATCGAGATCGATTCGGTAATCCACAAATTCCAAAATGAGCTTTCCGGAAAAATCGACGATCGGAGAGATGTCGTTGAAGACCTCTCTGAGATCTTCTTTCAGGAAGTGGTAGTAGGAATTCTTCTGCACCTCAATGAGATCCGGCATCTCCAGAACTTCCGAAATGTGCGAAAAGCTCTTTCTGATCCGTTTTCCCATCTTGACGTCATGCATCATTGCGTTCACTCCTTGTTGATGGATTATTTCGGGCGAATCCCCCCGCCCGCGTAAGGTGGCACATATTCCTTACCTCCTGTGTTTTTCAGTCCCGAATGGCTCGCTTTATTTCAATCCGCGTAGACTTTGGGGGCATATTCCCACAGTATAGGCATCATAATGCAATATCGGATATTATCATCTTCAAATCAATATGTCAAGAAGAAATTTCATAAAATCGCAATATTTTTTGCTGACGCCGGATTTCTGTGCATAGATTGTATAGGCAGCTTACAAGATGTCCATACTCCGTACAAATCACAAGGAGGTGAAACCATGAAAGGAACCCATACGGGCTGGACCGAGCAGGAGGACCGGGCTCTTCTTGACTGCGTGCTCGACGCACGCAAAACGCGGCAGCCGCTGAAAACCGCGTTTGACACGATCGCCGCGCAGACCGACCGCCGTCCGAACAGCGTCCGCAACCATTACTACACGCAGCTGAAGCCCGTCGAAAAGACCGAGCCGGCGTTTCTCCCCTTCTCCGAAGACGAGACCGACCGGCTGCTCGACGCTGTGCTGCTGGCGCTTTCCAACGGACAGTCGGTGCGCGCCTGCACGCTGGACATGGCGGGCGGCGACACGCGCCGCATGCTGCGCTACCAGAACAAATACCGCGCGCTTCTGAAAACGCAGCCGGAGCGGGTCCGCGCCGCGCGAAGCGCGCTGATCGCAAAGGGACACCGGGTACCGGATCCGTTCGTGCGGGACCCCGTCGCGCCGCACGTCGGGCGTCCTCCGAAGGCGTCCTGCGAGCTGGAACGCGGGATCCGCATCCTGCTCGACGATCTGTACCGCAGCTTGCTTGCCCTCGCGCAGGGCGAGAACGCGGGCTGATGCGGTGCGCCGTACAAAAGGAGGAAGCCCCTCCTTTTTATACTTTTGGAAAACATTGAAAAAAACGGCGCGATCAGCTATAATGATAATTTGGAAAGGAGCGATGCCGTCATGCTGGTCTGGATTCTGATTTTGCTTCTCTCCGCGGGAAGCGCCGCGGGGCTGTCCTTTGCGTTCGGTCCGTGCGAAACGTGGTGGTTTATTCTGCGCATCCCGCTGCTCTTTACGGCGGCGTATCTCTGTCTGCTGCTTCTGTATGCCCTGCTGATCGTCGCGATCTCTCTTTTTATCAATAAGAAAAAGCCGGTCACGCGGGCGCACCACGGCATGCGGCGGCTGGTCGTCGAAACCATGCAGCTGATCCTGCTCGCGGGAAGGATGCGCGTGCACGCGGAAGGGCTCGACCGCATCGACCGCACACAGCCGTTCCTTTTGGTTTCCAACCATCGTTCCATGCTCGATCCGTTCCTGCCGACCGTGCTGATGAAGGGCACGGAGATCATCTTCGTCTGCAAACCGGAGATCTTGAACATGCCGGTCATCGGACGCTATGCGCACATCTGCGGCTACCCGTTCATCGACCGCAGCAACAACCGACAGGCGCTGAAAACGATCCTGCACGCGGTCGACATCCTCAAGGAGGAACAGACCCCCGTCGGCATCTACCCGGAGGGCACGCGCAACAAAACGAACGAGCCGCTGCTGCCGCTGCATCCGGGCTCGTTCTCGATCGCCAAGCGCGCGGGCGTTCCGATCGTGATCGCCGCAACGCAGGGCACTGCGCGCGCAGTCCCGCAGTTTTTATGGCACGGCACCAAGGTCTCCTTCCGGGTCCTCGACGTGCTCACGCCCGAACAGATCGCCGCGCTTTCCACGCAGGAGCTCGCGGAGCGCACGGCGGAAACGCTTGAAGCCGCATTGAAAAACTGAATCTCTCAGTCAAAAAACAGCACCGCGCAGGTGCTGTTTTGTTACGATTCTTCCGAGATGCTGTCGATCACGAGCTCCGCAAGCGTACAGATAAACTCGGCGCAGCTCGGGCGGTCCGCATACGGAAAGAGCTGCGAACGGATCCCATCCGTGCCGAGAAACCCGGCGCCGATCGCGTCCCGCATGGCGTGCTCCGCGCCGCGCTCTCCGCAAAGCCTTGCCATCGTCTGCTCCAGCTCCGTGATCATGAGCCCGGTGCGCTTCCGTTTCTGTTCCGCCGTGATCCGTACCCCTTCGGACAGCGGTGCAAAGCCGCAAAGATGCGGCGTGATCCCGCAGGCAAGCAAAAGCTCCTCTGCCGCCCGGCGCGCATCCTCCCTGCGGCAGGACGTTCGGTTCCCATTCCTTTCCTTTTGATACAACATCGTTTCCGTTGACATAGCCGTTCCCTCCTCTTACCGACAGTATGCCGGAAACGAGACGGTAAAGCAACAGACAGGAATTAACGGTCTGCGGATAAAACGTGAACAATTCCTGAACGAGGGCTAAACGAGCAGCGGCGGCTTCTGCGGACCGTTCGGCGTCCGATCCGGACGGACCGTGATCGCAAGACCGTCCCCGCCGAGCTTTTTGGCTTCAACAAGCGCAAGTCTTGCGCGCTGCCCGCGCAGGATCAGCTCCGTGCGCTTCGGCGTCAGGCGATTTTCCGTCAGCGTATAAAAGAGGACCGCAAGCTGCTCCGCGGGATAGCAGAGCGAAAGCGTCCCGCCGTTTTTGAGCAGCAGAAACGCCGCGCGGCACCAGCGGGAAAGCATATCCCCGTCCGCATGCCTCGCCGCGGCGCGCGGTCCGGGCTCGCCCGCGGTAAAGTACGGCGGATTCATCAGCACGCGTGTAAAGCTTCCGTGACCGAACGCGTCCGGCGCGTCCTCGACGCGAAGCGGCAGGAACCGGATCGGCTGCCCGTTCCGCTCCGCGCTCCGCCCGGCAAGCGCGATCTGCGCTTCGTCAATGTCGATCCCGGTGTACGTTCCGCCGTACCGCGCCTCCGCGTACAGGCACATCACGCCGTTGCCCGTGCCGAGGTCGAGAACCGTGTCCCGTTCCCCGATCTTCGCAAAATGCACGAGCCGGATCGGATCCTCCGTAAAGCACCCGAGCGCGGGATCCTGAAAAATCCCCGTCTTCCCCTCGATCAGCCATTCCCAGCGTTCCATATCAGCCCTCCGGCACGAACGGATTCGCGCTGTTTTCGGGCGCGGCGTTCTCCGTGATCCCGTCCGCGCCGTACGATGCGATCGAAACACCCGTGTAATAATGCAGCAGGATCTCCCGATAGTTTGCGCCGTGCTTCGCCATGCCGTTTGCGCCGTTCTGAGATAGCCCCACGCCGTGTCCGAAGCCCTTCACATGAAACACGATCCCGTCGCCGGTCCACTCGACCGTGAACATCGTGCTTCTGAGCCCGAACAGGTTCCGCGCCTGCTTGCCGGTGATCGTCGTTTTTCCGAGCCGCAGCGTTTCCACGCGCCCGCTTTCGTACGCCTTTTTGATCGCGATCCCGTCGCGGACATTGGTTTCGGAGATCCCGCTTTCCGGGTACTTCGCCGCGATCAGCTCAACGAGCGCATCCGTTTTCAGCGCGACGTCCTCCGTGCGCATCGGATCCTCATAGGGGCTTTCCACCCCGCGCAGATACGGCAGCGCGTTTGCGTAGACATGTTCGGAATCCTCGGTCTGCCCGCCGGAACAGGCATGATACAGCGCGTCGCAGAGCTTGCCGTCATAGACCAGCACCTCGCCCGCGGTCTCCATGACCGCCTGCGCCACGAGATTATAGTTGTTTGCGTAATCGTTTTTCCAGGTGTTCTGCATGCGCTCATGCGAGGAGAACGCCTGACAGCACTTGCTGTTCGTACAGACGTCGGCGTCCGGGTTCGTGTGACAGCCGCCGTGCGCCATGCTGTACAGCGTATAGGTGCGCGACGCGACCGCCTGCGCCTTCAGCGCTTCAAACGCATAGTAGGCTGGCATCTCCGCCGAGACGACGCCGACGATGTATTCTTCAAGGTCCATGTCGACGAGCTTGTCCGCCCGATGATCGTAGACCTTGATGGTCGTCGTTTCCGTCCAGTCGAAGTACGCGTACAGGTCCAGAAGCGTCGGCGCGGGCGTCATTACGGCGATCTCCCCCGCCACGTCCGGCTTGCAGGACGTCGGCTTGATCTCCTTGCCGTCCAGCACCGCGCGCATCAAAAGGAACAGCAGCACGGACAGTGCCAGCAGGACCGCGGCAAGGGCGATCACGATCATGGGATTCTGTTTTTGTTTCTTCCTGCGCTTCATGGTCTATATTATACTGTACGCGTACAAAAAATACCAGTCATTTTTACTTGTACCGAAATTCCCGCTTGCCGTTGCAATCCGGATCCCTCCCGTGCTATAATACGGATATGAATATCCGTTTTTCACCCGAAGCGGCGCGGCGCGAGATGACGCCGGTCGACAATCTGTTTCTTCTCGAATACATGCCCGAAGCGGACGGCATGTTTGTGAAGGTGTACCTTTACGGTCTGATGCAGTGCTATCACCCCTCGCTTTCCGACGCGGACATGACCGACGCGCTGGGACTTTCCGACGCGCAGATCCGCTGCGCATTCGTGTACTGGCAGGCGAAGGGGCTTGTGCGCATTCGCAGCGACGAGCCGCTCACGGTGGAATACCTGCTTACCGAGCAGCCCGCGGTGACCACCGCGGCGCCGGTGAAATACCGCCGCTTCATCGATTCGCTGAACGCGCTTTTGTCCCCGCGCTCGCTTGATCTGCGCGAGATGAAAGCGATGTACGACTGCATTGAGCTCTACGGGCTTGAAGAAGGCGCAGTGCTTGCGCTCGTCGCCTACTGCATCGAGCAGAAGGGCAAACGTGTTTCGACCAACTATATCCTTGCCGCCGCGCAGGAATGGAGCGAGCGGGACGTCAAGACGCAGACCGCCGCCGAGCAGTACGTTGCGGACTTCCGCATCCGGAAGCACGGCGCCGCGGAGGTCCTGCGCCGTTGGAACAAGCGCCGTCCGCCGACCGTGGATGAAATGGCGCTCTACGACAGCTGGACCAACGAGCTCGGTTTCGACGCCGAGACGGTCCTTGCCGCCGCCGCGCGCATGACGGACGTCGCCACCCCGACGTTCGCGATCCTTTCCACCCGGCTTTCGGAAATGAAGGAAAACAAGGTCACGAGCATCGAAGCGATGGACGCCGCTGAACAGAAGCAGAGCGCGGACCGCGAATTTGCACGCGAGGTTTACGCGCATCTCGGCAAGATCGGCGCGCCGGACAGAACGACGGTTGCGCAGCTTCGGATGTTCCGCGAAGAAAAAAACATCTCGCGCGAGGCGATCCTGCTTGCCGCCGACGAATGCGCCGGCGCGGAGCGCGCGCTCGGGCTTTTGAAAAAGACGCTGTCCGAATGGGCGGATGCGCATATCGAAACTGCGGAGCAGGCGGAATCGGCGCTGAACAGGCCGAAGCCTGCGCCCGCAAGAAAGAAGAAAAAGAACGCCGCCCTGCTCTATGAGCAGACGCCGATCTCGGAAAAGGACTTTAATCAGCTGGTCGTGGACCTGAACGAGGACGTATGAAGAACGAATTAGTCCGCTATTACAGCGATCTCAGAGACAAAAATCTCCGTCTGCATCAGAAGCGCGTTGCGGAATGTGAAGCGAAAAACAGCCGCTTCCGCGCGCTTTTGAGTGAACCGGGGCTGGTCATGCAGCAGTGGGCTGCGGGCAAGCTTCCGCTTGCCACGGCAACCTCGCGCATCGGGCTGGTCACGGCGGAGCGCAAGAACCTGCTGATCTCGATGGGTCTGCCCTCCGACTACCTCGATCCGATCTATACCTGTCCGAAGTGTCAGGATAAGGGCGAAGTCGGCAACCCCTCGAAGCTTTGTTCCTGCGCGCTCAAAAAACAGCAGGAGCTGATGCTGTCCGCTTCTCGCATCAACGACCGCGAGACGTTCGCAAACTTCAGCGACGCGATCTATCCCGGCGATGAGCAGAAAAAGCAGGGTCTCGGCATGAAGCGCTTCTGCGAACGGTACGTTGCGGCGCTTCCGAAGCCCGAAAAGCCGAATCTTCTGATCGTCGGGCAAAGCGGTCTCGGCAAGAGCTTTTTCGGCAACGCGATCGGCTATGCCGCGATCGAAAAGGGCGTGCAGACCGTCAAGACGACCGCGTACCAGTGCATTCAGGACATTCTTTCCGGCATCGACACGCGAGAGGACGCGATCGCGCCGTACCTCTCCGCCCGGCTTCTGATCCTCGACGATCTCGGCACCGAAGCGATGGTCCCGAACGTCACGGTCGAAACGATCTTCCGCATCCTCAACGAGCGCGCGGCGGCGCAGCTGCCGACCGTAATGGTCACGAATCTTGACCGCGAGGGGCTCTTTGAGCGCTACGGCGAACGCGTCGCCAGCCGCATGATCGACGGCGCGCTGACCTCGATCGTGCTGCTGCGCGGGGAGAATCTGCGCACGAGGATGCGCTGATGCTGTACCTTGTCGCAACGCCCATCGGAAACCTCAGCGACCTCAGCCCGCGGGCGATCGAGGTCCTGTCCGCAGTCGACATGATCTACTGCGAGGACACGCGCCATACCGGGCTGCTGCTTGCCCGCTTCAACATCAAAAAACCGACGCGTTCCCTGCACACGCACAACGAACGCGAGCGCACCGAAGAGGTCGTCAAAGCGCTGAAGGACGGACAGAATATCGCCTATGTATCCGACGCGGGCATGCCGGGCGTGTCCGATCCCGGCGCGATGCTCGTCGCCGCGTGTCAGAAGGAAGGACTTTCCCACACCGTGATACCCGGTCCGAGCGCCGCGGTCATCGCCGCCGTGCTTTCGGGACTGCCCGCGCAGCCGTTCAGCTTCTTCGGATTTCTCCCGCGCGAATCGAAGCCGCGCCGCGAAATGCTCGACGCGATCGCAAAGCTTGACCACCAGGTCATTCTCTACGAAAGCCCGCACCGCGTGCAGGCGACGCTCCGGGATCTGTACGAACGCTTCGGCGACGGACCGGCAGCGGTTTTGCGCGAGCTCACCAAGAAATTCGAGACGGTCGTCAACGGCACGCTGTCCGAGCTGATCGAACGCTTTTCGGAAGAGCCGAAGGGCGAATGCGTGATCGCGTTCATTCCCGGGCATCCTTCCGATGACGCCGCGCCGGATCCCGACGCGCTGCTTCTGGAGCTTCTTCGGACCGAATCCGTAAAGGACGCCGCGACGATCGCCGCCGAGCGGCTCAAGCTTCCGAAGAAGCAGCTTTACAAGCGTGCGCTGGAGCTTTCGGACCGGCAATAACCCGTCATACAAAAAAAGAAGGAGGTCGCCCTCCTTCTTGTGATTTTTGGGAATCAGCCCGCGAACGGCTCGACCGTGACGCAGTGTTCGCCGAGCAGCGACAGCAGCTGATCGCGGTTTGCGTCGGTTAGAATAAAGTATGTATAGCGACCGTCCGCAAGATCGAGACGCACGGTGCGCTCGTTCTCCTTCGCAAAATACGCGCGAGAGATCTCGGCATAGCCGAAACGCATCCGCTCCGTCGACGCGGAATACGCAGCGCCGATCAAAAGCGCCTTCGCCGTGCCGACCGTGCCGATCACGATCTCATTCTCATAAAAGCGAACGACGCCCGTCTCTTCGAGCGTATGCTTGCCGTTCTCCTTCGATACCGCAATGACGCAGGAAACTTCGCTGTACGTTCCGTCCTCGTCGCTCGGCATCGCGGGACCTTCCTCCGTGCCGTCCGCGCCCGCCGTTGCCGCCTTGCGGTATTTCACGCCCATCGCAAGCTCAAAAATGACGAAGCCGTGCATCAGCAGATCCAGAATCATGCCGAACGGGCTTTCGCCGACCCGCTTCAACAGGACCATCATAAAGATCACGAACAGCGTATCCACAGCAAACAGCGCCAGCGCAATGATCATCCATACCGGCTTCTGCTTGGAGAGAATGAACGCCAGCATATACGGGACGATGATCGCGGCAGCGATCGCAACGCCAAGCGCAAGATTGCCGAGCTCGCCGAAATAGTTCACCGCAAAGTAGGACAAAAACACCGACGAAACGAAGTACCGGTCAATGCTTACCGCCCGCATGAAGATATTGACGGCAGTCAGCGCAACCAGCAGAATGATGGCGTACCGTGCGCTTTGATAGGCTCTTTCGGGAGAAGCTCCCATGCTTCTTCTTCTTTCCATATTGATCTCCTTACTGTACTTTAATCGAATCAACGACCGTATTGATCATATCCTCATTGCGGACGGCATACGCGGGATCGGCGATCCTTTCGCGAAGCGTGTCCATACACTTGGTGCCGAGCAGCTGGTTTGTAATGCGCTCGCGCACGCCGGGATAGCGGTCGATCGGTACCGTGCCGGTCTCGCCCTCCACGCGCAGGAACAGATAGAACGCCGTTTTTCCCGATTTTTCGGTCATCAAGGTTCCGATGCTGCCGACCGCGACGTCCTTTGCGGCGTTGTAGAGTCCTTCAAACAGCTCGTCGTTCGGTGCGACCGCAAGATCGCCCGCATTGCCGTTTGCGGCAAACTCGTTGTCGCGGCTCTCATACAGCGCGGCAAAGTCCTCCTCCGCACGCTGTTTGAACGCTTCGATCTCGGCATCGGTCGCTCCGGTCTTTGCAAACAGCCGGATGAAGATCGCATCCTCCGGGATGTACAGCGACGGGAACGTGCGCGATCCCTGCAGATAGTAGAACAGGTACCGCGAATACATGCCGTCCGTGTAGCGGTCTGCAAACGTTTCCCTGACGATCCGCGCATAGCCCGCTTCGAGCTCCTCGGGGGTCAGCGTATGCGTCGCCTTGTAGTCCTCCAGAATGTGACTATAGAGGATGCTCGCCTTTCCGTCGCGGACGAACATCTCCTTATACCGCTCCTCGCTGAACCCATTCGCCTGCAGAAACGCTTCGCGCGAAGCATACGTTCCGCCGTTTTCAGAAAGCTGATCGGAAAGCTTTTCCTCCGCGTCGGTCTCCGTCTGCCCGAGATACGACTGCTCGGTGATGTTCAGCTCATATCCTGCCTTTGTGCCCTCGTCGATCGCCGCCGCGCCCAAAGCAAGCTCCTTCAGAACATCCTCGGAAAGCGCTTTCATCCCCTCCTCGGTGCGCGTATCGTAGTACGCGTAGAGGTAGTTGATGCTCGGATTCGAGACATACTCCATGTATTTGTCGTGATCGTCCAGCCCATGCGCCTTGATGGTGCTGTACCGGTCCATGAGATGATAGCGGTACACCGACGCATAGACCGGCTCGCCGCCCACCGTCATCACGACGTCGTCCGGACCGACCGGGCATTCAGACGTCTGCGCGGGTTCGGGCGTCTGCGCGGGTTCCGGCGCAGCGGTCCCGCCGCAGGCGAAGAGCAGCAGCGCCGCCAGCAGCAGAGGAATCAATCGGATCCTGCGCATGCGATCACTTCCAGAGCTCTTCGGGATACTGTCCCTCGTCCTTCATCTTGCGGATCGCTGCCTTCAGGATCGGCAGGTCGGGACGGTTGGTGATGCCGTGCCAGCGCGCGGAGGTCTCCAGCACTTCGATGCTGATCTTGCCCTCCTGCATAAGCTCGTCGAGCACGCGCGGCAGTAGATATTCGCATTTCATCGGATTGACCGGCAGATTCTTGTCGAGGAACGCCGGGAAACGGTTCTCGAACTCATCGAGCACGTTCTGCTGGAGTCCGAACAGGTTCATCGAAACGAGCGTATCCAGCGCAAGCGGGGTGTACGTTGCGCCGTCGTCCTCGGTGAACGCCGCCGCGCCGTCACGCTTTTCGATCTTGAGCCGCTCGGTGAGCGTCACGAGCTTGCCGTCCGGTCCGATCTCGCAGACGCCGCGCGCCACGGATCCGAAATCGGAAAGCGTATTGCCGAGCTGATAGCCAACCATCGCGTACTCGCTCTCGCTGTGCTCCGCGCTCAGGAACTGATAGATCTTTTGATATGCGTCCGCGCCGTAAAAGTCGTCGGCGTTCAGCACCGCAAACGGCGCGTCGAGCTTGTCCTTTGCGCAGAGGATCGCGTGCGCGGTGCCCCACGGCTTTACGCGGCCTTCGGGGATCGCATAGCCTTCGGGGAGCTTGTCGAGCGACTGGAACGCGTACTCGAGCTGCACATGTCCGCGGATGCGCTTGCCGACGCGCTCCTCAAAGTCCTGCTCCATCTCCTTCTTGATGATGAGAACGACCTTCTCGAAGCCTGCGCGGATCGCGTCGAACACCGAGAAGTCCAGGATGACGTGATCGTGCTCGTCAATCGGCTCGATCTGTTTCGGACCGCCGAAGCGGCTGCCCATGCCCGCTGCCATGATCAAAAGAATCGGTTTTTTCATAAGATTATTCTCCCTTCTGAATTGTCTTTATGCTTGGTCGTAAACGGTGACAAGATATTTTTCCCGCAGCTCCAAAGGCTTGTAGCTCAGCTTTGAATAGCGAAGCCCTTCGTCGCCGCCGTCGTCCTCGCGGTTCAGGTACCGTGCGGTCGGGAACGCCTTCACGAACGCCTGCGCCATCGCGGGGTATACGCCCGGCACGTCCGGCATCGCTTTTTCGACGTGCTCGAAGAGCATGTCCCGCTTCTGTTCGCCGATCGCCAGCGCGACTGCTTCGCCGTCGGAAACGAGCGCGACCGCCGTCTGCCCGAGCATGTCCCGGTGCAGCAGCAGGTCCCTTGCCCCGTTCCATTCGTTCTCCTCGAGCGGAGAAAACTCCGGATGCCGTTCTTTGAAACGGTCCAGAAACGCAAGGCAAAGCTGTTCGGTCTCCG
>JAEESS010000104.1 GCA_016286445.1 Bacillota bacterium | reverse complement strand
CGTCCGATGTGACGCGCCGCGCGGTCCAGCTGTTCGGCGGCTACGGCTACACCCGTGAATATCCCGTGGAGCGCATGATGCGCGACGCGAAGATCACCGAGATCTACGAGGGCACGAGCGAGGTCCAGCGCATGGTCATCGCCGCAAACCTCGGCGTGAAGTAAGAAGGAGGGCAGAGAACATGAAGATTTTTGTTACCGTAAAGCAGGTTCCCGATACCTCCGGAACGGTCGCCGTCAACCCGGACGGCACGCTGGACCGCGCGTCCATGCAGACCATCATCAATCCCGACGACATGAACGCGGTCGAAGCCGCGCTGACGCTGAAGGATGAGCTCGGCTGCAAAGTCGTGGCGTTCACGATGGGACCGCCGCCCGCCGAGGGCATGCTCCGCGAGCTCATGGCAATGGGCGTGGACGAGGGCGTTTTAATCACCGCTCGCGAGTTCGGCGGCTCCGACACCTACGCGACAAGCCAGATCATCGCGGCGGCGATCGACACCTACGGCGTCGAGCCCGAAGACATCATCCTTGCGGGACGTCAGGCGATCGACGGCGACACCGCGCAGGTCGGCCCGCAGATCGCGGAGAAGCTGCATCTGCCGCAGGTCACCTATGCGGGCGAGATCCAAAAGGACGGCGACGTCCTCACTGTCAAGCGCATCCTTGAGGACGGCTACATGACCGTTAAGGTCCACACGCCCTGCATGATCACCTGCATCAAGGAGCTGAACAAGCCGCGCTACATGAACATCGGCGGCATCTTCGAGTGCTACGAAAAGCAGGTCGTCACCATGACGTACGACACCTTAAAGGATCATCCGCTGATCGACAAGAGCACGATCGGACTTTTAGGCTCTCCCACAAACATCCTCACGTCGTTCACGCCGCCGCAAAAGGGCGCAGGCATGATGCTTCCGGGCGACGGAAAGGAAACGACCGACAAGCTCGCGGGCATCCTTGCCGCGAAGCACATCATCTGAGGAAGGGGGAACGGAATCATGTTTAACAGCAGCGAAATCGAAGCCTTCAAGAACGTTTGGGTCTTCTGTGAACAGCGCAACGGCGAAATGATGCCGACCACCTTCGAGCTGATCTCCGAGGGACGCAAGCTTGCCGACGAGCTCGGCGTGGAGCTTTGCGGCGTCCTGCTCGGCGAAAACGTTGACGGCATTGCAAAGGAGCTGGGGCTTTACGGCGCGGACAAGGTCTATGTTTACAATAGCCCGCTTCTTGCGACGTTCACCACCGACGCGTACACCAAGGTCATCGTCGACGCGGTCGAGGAATTTAAGCCCGAGATCCTGCTCTTCGGCGCATCCACGATCGGTCGTGATCTCGCGCCGCGCTGCGCGGCAAGACTGCACACCGGTCTCTGCGCGGACTGCACGCACCTTGACATCGACCTTGGTAACTATCAGCAGTTCCTCCGTGAAGCGTCCACGCTTCCCGAGGATCGCATCGAGCGCACGAAGAGCGTCCGGCTTGCCGGCGCGGATCATTCCGTCGCGCGCGACCTTAAGATGACCCGTCCGGCGTTCGGCGGTCACCTGATGGCGTCCATCATCTGTCCGCGCTTCCGTCCCGCGATGGCGACGGTACGCCCCGGCGTTATGAAGCGTCGCGAGAACCCGCACGAGGTCGAGCTTCTGCATCCCGCGTTTGACCTGAAGCCCGAGGACATCAAGACCGAGGTCGTCGAGGTCGTCAAGGCGGCAAAGAAGCTCGTCGACCTGATCGGCGCGGACTACATCGTGTCCGTCGGTCGCGGCATCTCTAAGGATGTTGAGAAGGGTCTCGCCCTTGCCGAAGAGCTTGCAAACGAGCTCGGCGGCGTGGTCGGCGCGTCCCGTGCCTGTGTCGACGCGGGCTGGATCGGCGCGGATCACCAGGTCGGTCAGACCGGCAAGACGGTCCACCCGAAGGTGTACGTCGCGCTCGGCATCTCCGGTGCGATCCAGCACAAGGCGGGCATGCAGGAATCCGAATGCATCATCGCGGTCAACAAGAACGAGACCGCTCCGATCTTCGAGTGCGCGGACTACGGCATCGTGGGCGACCTGTTCAAGGTCGTGCCCGAGCTGATCGAATCCATCCGCGCGGCGAAAGCGGCAAAATAATCAAAACAATACGTCCCGGGGATGCTCTCCTCGGGGCGTGCTTTTATTGTAAGGATAAGCGACGAAAAGGGAATAATGAGGTGTACGATGGAAGATTTGAACGTAAAAAAGGAAGAAATCCGTGTCTGGGGGATTCATTGCAGGGATGATGTTCTGTTCCGAAAGGAAAACATCATTGCAATCGGATGGAAAGATATGGGTGACTTGAGTATTCTCGGTTCAGACCGCGAAGCGTTCAAAAAACGGTATGCGGAAGTATATAAGGATGCAAAGAAGGGAAGCGTCGCAAACGGGGCGGGTATGCTATACAGATTTTGCAACGAAGTACAAATCGACGATTATGTGGTATACCCATCAAAGAGCGATCGACAGGTAAATATCGGTATTATCGAAGGTGAATATCAGTATGATGCTACGCAGCCGGAATATGTACAAACGCACAAAGTCAAATGGCTGAAACAGTTTCCACGGACCTATTTTTCACAAGGCGCACTATATGAAATTGGGGCAGCACAATCGTTTTTCATGGTAAAGAACTATGCGGATGAATTTCTTGCTGCGCTTGATAAAGGATTTAGAAAACCCCGTATTGAGGATGAAAAAGAGGTGGTAGAGGCAACAGCCGAGCTCATAATTGAGAACACCAAAGACTTTATCCTAAAAGAGCTGAGTCGGCAATTAAAAGGCTATGATTTGGAAGAATTTGTAGCGGATCTTTTACGGGCGATGGGGTATCGTACAACGGTATCGCCGCACGGCGGAGACAGTGGGATCGATATCACAGCGTACAAGGATGAATTGCCGCCGCGGATTCTTGTGCAGGTCAAGAGCCAGGATGGGGACATCAAAGAAACGACGATTCAATCCCTGAAAGGCGCAATGCGCGAAGGCGATTACGGCTTATTCATTACGCTTTCGGATTATACGAAGAACGCAAAGGCATATCTTCGGAATACACCGATCATCCGGGGAATCAACGGAACGGAGTTGGTGGACCTTGTGATCAAGTATTACAAGGATTTGAGCGAAAAGTATAAGCGGATCATTCCGCTGCAGATGGTTTATATTCCGGTTTCAAAGAATCTATTTGAATAAACGCGGGATAACCGGATTTTCGGTAGGGACGGGCATTGCCCGTCCGTTTTTGATCCGCAAAAAGCTGGCGCTTTTCTGCGTGTACTCCTCGTCCGCCTTCGCTGACGCTGCGGCACCTTCCCACATCAGGGGGAAGGCCTTTGGATTCGCGACAACGGTTCGTAGGGGCGGATATGATCCGCCCGTTGCGCAGCTTGACGGGGCGCCGGGGTCGGTCTCCACACGCGCATGAACAACCCCTCAGTCGGCTCCGCCGCCAGCTCCGCTTACACAGGGGAGCCAAGGAATACTTGCCCTCCCTGTGCAAGGGAGGGTGGATTTTGCGAAGCAAAAGACGGAAGGGTTGTCGATGCATTGCGCTTGCGCGCATGAATCGGCTGCGCCGTGAATTGTTCTGCGGACATGAATTGCCCCT
>JAEESS010000053.1 GCA_016286445.1 Bacillota bacterium | reverse complement strand
TTGATGATGACGCCTGCGTAGCCGTTGATGATGCGGGAAAAATACTGGTCGACGATCGTGCGCTGCATGTTGATGTCGCGGAACAGGATGCCGTACAGCGCGTCGTTCAGCATGACGTCGAGCCGTTCCAAAGCGCCCATCGCCGCGATCTCCGGCATGCACAGACCCGAGCAGTAATTGCACAGGCGAATGTACCGGTGCTGCTCCTCGCCGACCTCGTCGAGCGCCGCGCGCATCAGCCGGAAGTTCTCCTGCGTTGCGTAAGTGCCGCCGAAGCCCTCGGTGGTCGCGCCGTAGGGAACATAGTCAAGGAGCGACTGGCCCGTCGTGCGGATGACCGCGATGATGTCCGCGCCCTGTTTTGCGCCCGCCTTCGCCTGGATGATGTCCTCATAGATGTTGCCGGTCGCGACGATGATGTAGAGGTACGGACCCTGCTTGTCGCCGAAGCGTCCGAGGTACTCGTTTCGCTTTGCGACGTTCTGATTGATCCGTGTCATCGTTGCGTCGATGTACGGCTGCAGAGCCTTGCGGATCTCCTCTTCGGAATGCGCGGGGAGCTTGGTGAGGTCGAGCTCGCCGCGGTCGATCGCTTCCGCGACGCCCTGCGGCGTCAGCCCGGTCTCGAGGATCGCCGTGCCGAGCATCCATGCCGCGCCCTGCGGGAGCAGCGCGTTTTCGGTCAGGTAATCCACGACCACGTTCGGCATGGGAACGTCCATGTCGTTGACGCCGTCGATGCCCAAAAGACGGCAGACGGTGCGTTCGACCGTGACGGTGGTATGCACGTCAATAAAGCGCTGCACGTCGGCGGCGACGTGCGCCGCGCTTGTCCGCGCCTCGTTGACCAGATCAAAATTCAAGCCGAGTTTGCTTTCCATACCGCGTCCTCAGTGCTTGACGTGCCGTTCGTTCCGGAGCAGCTTCGTCGGTTCGAGATAGTGCTGCTTCGTGCCCTCCGCAACGTACGCAACGCCGGTCTTTTCGATCTTTTTCTTGCCGGTGCAGACGTCGCAGTGACAGTTCTGCACATAGTGTTCCGGCTCGGTGTAGGACGTGATGACGCCCTCGAAGTTGCGGAGGATCACCTTTCTCGGCGTCTGCGAGATCAGATAATTCGGCATGACGGGCGTCTTGCCGCCGCCGCCCGGCGCGTCGACGACGAACGTCGGTACGCAGTAGCCGGAGGTGTGACCGCGCAGCGCTTCCATGATCTCGATGCCCTTGCTGACCGGCGTACGGAAGTGCGAAAGACCGAGGGACGGATCGCAGGCGTAGATGTAATACGGACGCACGCGCATCTTGACGAGCCCGTGCACGAGCTCCATCATGACATGGCTGCAGTCGTTGATACCGGCGAGCAGCACGCTCTGGTTGCCCAGCGGGATGCCCGCGTCCGCGAGCATGGCGCACGCCTTCGCCGCTTCGGGCGTGAACTCCTTCGGCGTGTTGAAGTGTGTGTTGACCCAGATGGGATGGTACTTTTTGAGCATGCTGCACAGCTCGGGCGTGATGCGCTGCGGGCATACGACCGGCGTGCGCGAGCCGAGACGGATGATCTCGACGTGCGGGATCGCACGAAGTCTCTGAATGATGCTTTCGAGCATCTTGTCGCCGACCATCAGCGCGTCGCCGCCACTCAGAAGCACGTCGCGGACCTCGGGATGGTTTGCGACATACTCGATGCCCTTGTCGATCTGCGCCGTCGGAACGCCGCAGTCGTTCTGCCCCGCGAAGCGGCGGCGCGTGCAGTGACGGCAGTACATGGAGCACATGTCCGTGATCAGAAACAGCACGCGGTCCGGATAGCGATGGGTGAGACCCGGGACCGGGGAGTCGGTGTCCTCGTGCAGCGGATCCGCGTCCTCGTAATCGGCGTATTCGAGCTCCTCTGCGCGCGGGATCGCCATCTTGCGGATCGGATCAAAGGGATCGTCGAGGTCGATCAGCGAGAGATAGTACGGCGTGATCGCCATACGGAGCTTGCCGAGCGTTTTGCGAATGCCTTCTTCCTCTTCGGGCGTCAGCGTCATGATCTTTTTGAGATCGTCAAGCGTTTCGGCGCGGTGGGCTACCTGCCAGTGCCAGTCGTTCCACTGTTCTTCGGGTACGTCGGCAAAAAGGCCGTTGCGGGTTTTCATAAATAAACCTCCTGTTGTCGGAATAAAGATAATCGGGGGATGGACAATCCCTCCGGGTTCACTGCGTTCACCCACCTCCCTTTACACAAGGGAGGCATGGGGTACAGGGAGCCCCCTTTGCGCAAGGGGGGATGTCGCCGGAGGCGACAGGGGGGATTGCTGCAGAAACGATCATCTTGCAGCGATCCCCCGATCATGAAATCAGCAGTATTTTTCGTCGAACAGCTTGCGGAGCTTTTCGTTCTCGCGGAGCACGTTCAGCGTGATCTCGGCATGGTTCTTGGTGTAGCCGTTGCCGACGATCATGGTGACGTCCTTGCCGACGCCCTCTGCGCCCAATGCCGCCTTCGTGAACGAGGTCGCCATCGAGAAGAAGTATACGAGACCGTCGTCGCGAACCGGCAGGATCGCGCTCATCTCGCAGGATTCGATGTTGACGCAGCAGATGGAGATATCGTATTCCTTGCCGCCGTTGACTTCAAGCGCCTTTTCGAGCACTTCGACGGGCTTCGTGCAGTCCGCCACGATGACGTCGGTGTAGACGCCGAGCTCGATCAATGCGGGGACCTGCTTCGGGTTGCGGACGACGCCGACGACCTTGCCGTTTTTGCCGACCTTCTTGAGCGCTTCCCAGCCGCAGAGCACGCCGCTCTTGCCGTTTGCACCGAGGATCAGAACGGAATCGCCTTCCTTCGGGAGTTTTCTTGCCTGCGCGGGCGCGCCTGCCACGTCGAGCGCCGCAAGCGCAAGCGCTTCGGACATGTCCTCGGGCAGCTTTGCGTAGATCGCGGATTCAAACAGCACCGCCTGACCGTCGATGTCGACGCGGTCGATGTCCTTGTGGATCGCCTTGATGCGGTCGATCTTCAAAGGCGTCATGGAGAGGGAGACGAGGGACGCGATCTTGTCGCCGACCTTGAGGTCGAAGTCCGGCTTCTTGAGGAGATCTTCGCCGATATAGGCGACCTTGCCGATGAACATGCCGCCGCTTCCGGTGACCGGGTTCTGCTGCTTGCCGCGCTCCGCCACGATGCCGAGGATCATTTCGCCGATCTTCTGCTCGTCGCCGCCGCATGCTTCTTCGATCTGCGTGAACGATGCGGAGTCGATGTTCAGAGAGATGACGTCGCAGATGATCTCATTAGAATAGCGCTTGGTCATGTCGTTGTCGATCTTCCATGCCGCCTGAGTCAGAACGCCCTTCGGCTCGATGACGCGGTGGGTGCCGTACTTATTGCCCTTTAACTGTTCCATTGTGATTCCTCCTGAATTTGATTTTTATAATTGATTATATGGATTCCGTTTACTGACGCGGCTTCATGCCGAGGATCGCGCGCGCTTCGTCGGGCGTTGCGATCTCTCTGCCAAGCTCCTTGCTCAGACGGACGACCTTTTCGACAAGCTCGCCGTTCGAAGCCGCCTTGTGCCCTTTGCCGAGGTACACGTTGTCCTCGAAGCCGACGCGGACGTTGCCGCCCATGATGATGCCTGCCGCCGCCATCGTCCATGCGGAGCGGCCGACACCGGTGACCGTCCAGGTCGAGCCTGCGGGGATCTTGCTCACCATAAAGGCGAGGTTGTCGACGGTCGCGGGCGCGCAGCCGGGAACGCCGAGCACGAAGTTGAACTGCATCGGCGCGCCGGGGACTTCGCCCTTCTTCGCCATGTTGAGGACCGTGTCGAGATGCCCGAGCTCGAAGCATTCATATTCGGGCTTGATGTTGTTCTCGATCATGCGCTTGCCGAACGCGCGCATCGTGGGCATCGTGTTTTCAAAGACCTCGTCACCGAAGTTGCAGGTGCCGCAGTCGAGCGTCGCCATCTCGGGGAACAGCTCGGTCGGCTGCAGACGCTCCTCGGGCGTCATGCCGGTCGCGCCGCCGGTCGACGGGATCATGATGACGTCGGGAAGCTCCGCTCTGATCGCGTCCATGACCACGCGGAAGCGCTCGCGGTCCTGCGTGGGCGTGCCGTCGTCCTCGCGGACGTGCACATGGATGATCGCCGCGCCCGCTTCATACGCGAGCTTTGCCTCGCGGACCATTTCCTCGACGGTGTAGGGGACGGCGGGGTTGTTCGCCTTGGTGACTTCGGCGCCGCAGATGGCGGCGGTGATGATCAGCTTTTCCATATCGTCCCTCCGTTATTTGTCCTGGCTGTGATCGATGCGCTGACAGTTCTTCGGCGTCACGCAGGTGCCGTGCGCGCGGCAGACCACGACCGGCTCGGGCAGCACTTCGGCTGCGGACGGGCTGATGTCCGGACGCGCCTGGATCACCTTGCGCGCTTCAAACGTCATGCCGCGGGAGGTGTTGCCGATGCGATCGATCTCGCCGTACGCTTCGATGTAGTCGCCCGCGTAGACCGGCGCGAGGAACTCGACCATGTCGTAGGCGCAGAACAGACCTTCGTCGCCGTCGCATTTGATGAGAAGCTCGGTCGCAACGTCGCCGAACAGGTGCACCATGTGCGCGCCGTCGACCAGATTTCCGCCGTAGTGCGCGTCCTTCGCGCTCATGCGGAGCCGGATCAGGGATGAGATTTTTTCCATGTGTGATTCTCCTTTAAGCATTTGTTGTCAAAGAAAAAGCGCTATTGGTCGATCGATCGACCAATAGCGCTCCATGCTCGCTGAACATGACAGCATTGCAGCTTACACCGCAATGCCAGAAACCGGATCGGGCAGGTCCGATTCCTTCGGCGGACAGCCCCTTTCCCGAACGATCGCTTCGGCTGCCCTGCCGGTCGGACGGGTACCCTGCTGCCGCACCTCTATTGAGGACCAAGTGAGATTCTATGCAAAAATTATACCCGATAAAACGGTCCGTTGTCAAGGAGATTTCTTATTTCTTATATGCCTGCTCGATGCGGCTGAGGATCTCCGGCTTCAGCGAAAGCATCCGGGCAATGTGCAGCGCGTCACGCGGACAGTCCGCTTTTCCTTCGACGCGGTACAGCCCGTAATTCATGTGCCGCGCGATGATCGCCACGCCGTCCTCCGGCGAGACCGAAAGCTCCGTTCCGATCGCGTCCGGATCGATGTCGCGCAGTCCGATGATCTGATAATGGAAACGCGCGTGCTCGGTAACGCCGTCGTAGTGCGTCGCAAGGATCGAGATCGCATTCAGCCCGTTCAGATACTGCGTGACCGCCTGCACGATGACGGCGCCTTCGTCCGGGTTCGTGCCGCGGGCAAGCTCGTCGAGCAGGAACAGCGAAAACCCTTTTTCGACTTCGCTGAGCGCGTCGTTGAACCGCACGATCTCCGAACCGAAGCCGCTTAGACCCGATTGCATTGACTGCGCGTCGTCAAAGAGCATCCGGACGCTTTCAAACATCGGAAGCCTTGCCGCCTTTGCGCAGACCAGAAAACCCGCATGGAAGAGCAGTACGTTCAGCGCAAGGGTTTTCATCGCAACGCTCTTGCCGCCCATGTTCGCGCCGGTGATGACGGTCGCGCCGCGATCGATCGCGATCGACACGGGCACGAACGCGCGTCCCTTTGCCTTCAGAAGATCGGCAAGCTCCGGGTTTGCCATATCAATAAGCTCCAGCGCGCCGTCCGTGATCTCGGGACGAACACCGCCGTACGCCGCGGCAAACAGCGCCTTTTGAATGAGCAGATCCAGCCGTCCCGCCGCGTCCGCGTCGGAAAGCATTTCGGGCACATGGGGGAGAAGACGGGTGCACATCGTCCCGCGGATCGCGCGCTCCTCGGTCTCCTCCTCGGCGCAGATGCGCGTACGTTCGGTTCGGATCGCGTCCTTTTCCGTATCCGGCGCGTCATAGAGCCGCGCCTCCAGCCGCTTCTTTTCCGCACGGATCGCGCGCAGCCGCTCCGTCGCGCCGTCCGGGATATAGAACCCGCGTGAGCGCGTCCCTTCCGGATCGAGCACGCCGAGCGCGGCCGACGGATCCGTAAACGCAATGCCCTCGGCAAGCACCGTTTCGTTCATACGGTCGAACAGCGGAATGAGGTCCGCAACGCGCAGAAGAAAGCCCTTGAGCTCAAACAGCTCCACATGGTCGAGCACAGCGCCCTCCGAAAGCCTTTTGAGCGAACCGCGCACGTCTTTCAGCTGACACAGCACGAGCATGATCTTCTCATACAGCGGACGCAGCGCGCCGACGGCGTTTGCCGCGCGTTCGGTGCATCGGAGCTCCTCTGCAAGCGCTTCGCGTTCGTCCGGCGCGTAAAAGCGCAGCTTCCGCACACGCTCGGCCCCGAACGGGCTCGACGTGTGCAGACTGTCCAGAATGTACCGTAAACCGATCTTTACCTGATCGTCAAAGCCGATCGAAATCACAGCGCCGCCTCCTTCACATTGATGACCGGGACGTCGACCGCCGCCGTCATCGCACTTAAAAACGCATCCGCATCGAATTTCCACCCGTAAGCGGACACGGGATTGACCGTTACGCACAGTACCTTTGCCGCCTCGATCGTTTCGAGCGAAACGTTTCGGATCGCAAGCTTGTCGAGCGTGTCCGGCGACAAAAGGACCTTGCTCGGATCCCTGACCACGAGACGCGCGTTTTTCAGCACGCCGTTTTTCAGAAGCGGCACGACCGCGGCGTCGGTGAGCGCGCCGGGGATCAGCGCTTCGCCGGTTTCCTTCAGCGTATCGACAAGCGGCTTTTCGCTTTCCGCCGGAACACGTTCCGCCTTTTTGAGGTTCATGAGACGGAAGCTGTTCGCGGTATCGGAAACGACCTTTTCCATGCGCATGTCGTAGCTTGCGCCGGTGCAGAGGATCACGCCCTCCGCGACCGACCGCGCGCCGAGCGATTTTCTGCCGAGCGCGCCGTCGATGATCGTTTGTTCGGCGCCGAGCGAAAAGAACAGGTCCGATACGGTTTTGAGCTGCGAGGTGATCGAAGGTCCCGCAAGCTGCACGCTGCCCGCGCTTCTTGCGCGGACGAGCACGACCTCGCCCAGGGGCGTCGGGATGCCGGTCGTATACACGATCTCCTGCGTGACGTCGGAAAGCGCCAGCATATCCTTTGCAGTCGCGATCAGCGTGCCTTCGGAAACGAAGATGCCGGGCTTTTCGGTGCCGGTCACGACGTCCGTGGATTCGCCGTCCCGTCCGATCGAGGTCAGCCCGAGCACACGGACGCGCGAACGGCTCAAGAGCCAGTTCAGCACGGTCGTTTTGCCCGCGTTCTTGCACATGCCCACGATGGACAGGGTTCTGACGCCGTCTATGCGCTTTTGCAGTTCCGTCTGCATCCGAAGGTCCTTTCGTATCGATTCCTTTTATCATCATATCATATCCGCGACAAAAAGAAAAGGGAAAAAGCGCCGACCGTGCGCGGGATCCGGTTCGGTTGACAAACGCACCGTTTCATTATAAAATATACCGTCATTCTGTAATACGGTGCGATCGGAAAGGACCGGAGAATAACATGAAGAAATCAACGCAAAGGATCATCATCGCGGCGTCCGTGCTCATCACGGTCGCGCTGTTTGCGCTGTTTCTGTCCGATATCCTTGTGCCGTTCATTCGCCTGGAGATCCAAAACGACGTCGAAGGCGCGCAGGCGCTGCTGCGGTCGAAGGGGATTTTGGGCGTGCTGACCGTCATTCTGGTCGAAGCGCTGCAGGAGGTCGTCGTCTTTATTCCGGCGGAGTTCATTCAGATCTCGGCAGGATTGAGCTATCCGTTTTATATTGCGCTGATCCTGTGCGATCTCGGCGCATGCCTCGGCGCGACGATCATCTATGTGCTGGTCACGATATTCCGGTTCTCCAGCAACGCCTATGAAAAGAACGAAAAAAAGATCGAAAAGCTTGCCGCAAGGGTCAAAAAGGACCGCGGCACGCAGCTTCTTCTGTATCTGCTGTTCATCATGCCGCTGATCCCGTTCGGCGCGATCTGCTACTACGGCAGCTACAGCAAAATCAAATACAGACGTTATATTTTCACGGTCGCGACCGGCGTCATTCCGTCGATCGTCACATCCAACCTCATGGGCATGGCGGCACGCTATTTCATCGGCAACGACCTTCCGCTGTGGCTGCTGATCCTCATCATCGTCGCGCTTGCGGGCATCCTGCTTGCCGTGCTGTTCCTGTTCCTCAACAAGGTCTTTCTCCGACAGAACGCGGGCACGCCGGACTCCGTGTTCCTCACAGGCTTTTTTGCCTTGCTGCACCGGTTCTGCCGCTGCCGTCAGCGCCTGCACGTTGACGATACGCTGATACAGGACCTTCCCGCGCCGTATGTTGCGCTCTGCAATCACCAGTCGTTCTTCGACATGTATTACACGGACCGCCTGTTCCAAAACGCAAAGGCAAGCCCGTCGTACGTCGTCAACCGGCATTTTGTTTCTCATCCGCTGGTGCGGAAGGCGGGGAAACGGGCGGGCATTATCCCGAAAAAGCTCTTTTATCCGGACGCCTCCGTGCCGCTGCAGATCATGCGCATGCTGAAGAAAGGCTATCCCGTCATCATTTTCCCGGAGGCGCGGCTTTCGGTCGACGGGCGGTCCTATCCGATCCTCGACAAAAGCGCGGCGTTTTATCGCAGGCTGAATGTTGACCTTGTGATCGTGAAGATCCGCGGCTCGTACTTTACAAAGCCCAAGTGGCGGAAGCGCTTCTTCCGTTCGGACGTCTGTGTTTCGGCGGAACGCGTCGTCACAAAGGAAGAGATCGCCGCGATGACCGACGATGAGCTGAATCGGCTGATCGACGAAGCGCTGAGTTATGACGCATCGACGGATCCGGTCGGCGTGTATAAGCAGAAGGACAAGGCGAAGGGGCTTGAAAACATCCTGTACCGCTGCGCCGACTGCGGCGCGCTGTATACCACGAAGGGCGTCGGAAACGAGCTCGTCTGTTCCGCCTGCGGCAAAGCGCACCGTCTGAACGAACGGTATCTGTTCGACGGCGAGCCGTCCTCGATCGGCGCGTACTACGCGCGCATCAAGGAATGGGAAAAGGCGGAGCTTTCCGACCTGCATCTCGAAGCGGACGTCGACACGGCGATCTATCACGATACCGGGAGATACCGGACCAAGGAGAAAGGGCACTGCACGCTCGATCGGAACGGCTTCACCTACCGTTCGGCGCGTGAGAGCTTCACGATCGGTTTTGAAGCGCTGCCCGCGCTGCCGTTCTCCGTCAACGCGGAGTTCGAGACGTATAGAAACGGAGATCTGTTTTATTTCTACCCGACCGAAAACCGTCGGCAGGTTGTGCGCTGGGCGCTGATCGTCGACCTCATCAAGGAGCTGCGCGATGAAGAAAGCGGAAAAACAAAAGACGCTGATTAACCTTTCCACCAAGACGTTCATCCAGGTCGTCGTTCTGCTGCTTGTGCTGATGCTTGCGGCGATCGTGCTGACCTATGTGATCCCGAAGGGCACGTTCGGCACGCGCGCGGACGGCACGACGGACTATCTGGACTATCATGCGATCGAAGACGCAAAGGGCATTCCGATCTGGAAGGGGCTGCTTGCGCCGATCCTTGTGTTCGGCTCGTCGAACGGACTGACGCTCATCATGCTGTCGCTGTTCCTCGTCACGGTCTTCGCCGCGTTCCAGGTCATGAACGACGTAGGCGGCATCCGCGCGCTGGTCGGCGCCGTCGCAGAACGGTTCCGTAAGCGCCGCGCGCTGCTTCTGTGCATGATCGCGCTGGTGTTCATGGCGTTCGGCGCGTTCCTCGGTCTGTTCGAGGAGATGCTTTCCATGCTGCCGATCGTGACCGCGCTGTGCGTACTGATCGGCTACGACTCGTTCACCGGCTTTCTCGTATGCATCATCGCCTGCGGCTTCGGCTTTGCAAGCGCGATCACAAACCCGTTCACGGTGCTTCTGGCAAGCGAGATCATCGGCGCGAATCCGATGGAGCACATCTGGTACCGCATCGCCATTTTCGCGGTGATGTACCTGCTGATTTTGGGCTTTGTGTTCCTGTATGTCAGAAAGCTCCGAAAGGATCCGTCTTCGAGCCTGACGCTTGCGCATGATGAAGCGCTTCGCGCCGCGGGCAAGGCGAACGCGGCGAATCCGGTTGCGCCGCAGGACGAGAAGCGCATCCGGCTGACCTACGTTGTATTCCTGCTCGTCTGTCTCGGGCTGATCGTGCTTTGCTCGGCAACGCCCGCCCTGCGCGACTATACCGTGGTCGTGCTGATCGCGTACTTTTTGATCTTCGGATTGCTCGCGGGGTTCCTGTCCGCAAAGGCGGTCAAGCCGGTTTTGAAAAGCTTCCTGCACGGCGTCGTCGGCGCGCTGCCCACGATCGTGTTCATCGCGCTCGCGTCCTCGGTCAAGTACATCTTCGACGAAGGCGCGATCATGCCGACGATCGTGCATTCGATCAACACGGTCGTATCCGGACACAGCCCGTTCCTCGTTGCACTCGTGCTGTACGCGATCATCCTTGTGCTGGAGTTCTTTATCTCGTCCTCGACGGCAAAGGCGATCCTCGTGATGGGCATGCTTGCGGTGGTAAGCGTGCCGCTTTCAAAGCAGATGCTGGTTTTGATCTACACCTTTGCCGACGGCTATACGAACGTGCTGTTTCCGACCTCGCCGGTGCTTCTGATCTCGCTTTCGATGATCGGCGTCGACTATTTCAAATGGGTCAGAAAGAGCGTGCCGCTGTTCCTTCTGAACCTTGCGCTGGTCGTCGGATTCCTTGCGCTCGGGATCGCAATTGCATATTGAGACGGAAAGCCCGTCCGTGCTTGACACGGCGCGGGCTTTTCCTGTATTATAAAGAAAAGGTTCAAAAGAGGGGTATTTATGCTGTCATTTCAGAATCGATCCGACGGTCGGACGCTCGATTTCGGCGATCGGCAGGTCTTTTTTCATTCTTCCGAACATCCCTTTGCAATCGCGATCAAGCGCGAAAAAACCTACGAAGCCGATCGCGGCACGGTCAAGGAGACTGTGACGGAGACCGCGCGCGTTCCGCTTGTTGATTTTACCGAACAAGACGGCGCGTTTGTGCTGTCCGCAAAGGGACACAGCCTTTCGGTCACAATGGCCGAACAGTCCGACGGCGTGCGGCTCTCGTTCACCGGCGAGGAGGGCTGGGCATACGCGTTCACGCTCCCCGCGATCGACGGGGAAGCGGTCTTCGGCGGCGGCGAGCAGTACCGGCAGACGAATCTCAAGGGCGAAACCGTCGTCAATTTCGTCTCGGAACACATCAAGGCAAAGACCGTCATCGAAAAGGCGCTCCTGCCGCGGTTCCTCTATCGCGAAAAGCCGCATTCTGCGATCGGCAGCTATGCGCCGATGCCGGTTTTTCTGACCGATCGCGGGCGCATGATCCGCTTCGATACCGCTTCCGACGGCAAATCGACATTCGGCAGGGACTGTTATCGGTTCGAGTTCGACGCATGCCCGGAATCGATGACCGTTTCATTCGGAGACAGCTTTGACGCGCTTTTGACCTCGCTTGCGAAAGAGATACCGAACCGCCAGTACATTCCGGACTGGTGCTTCGACGGCATGATCCTCGGCATTCAGGGCGGCACGCAGACGATCCTCGAAAAGACCTTTGCCATGCTCGACGCGGGCGCGAAGATCTCGGGCGTATGGAGCCAGGACTGGTCCGGCGAAAACCGCACGGTCATGGGCAAGCAGGTGTGGTGGAACTGGGAGGTCGACGAGAAGCTCTATCCGGACCTTAAAGGCGCAATCGAAAAGCTCAACGCGCGCGGCGTGCGCTTCCTCGCGTACATCAATCCGTACCTTGTGAAGGACAGCCGGCTCTATACCGAATGCAAAGAGAAGGGCTTTCTTATCACGCACACGGACGGCAGCGTCTATCACATCAAGTCCACGACCTTCGACGCGGGCATGCTCGACCTCACCAATCCCGAAGCGGTGCGCTTTACGAAGGACGTGCTGATCAAGCAGAACATGCTCGATCTCGGCGTGTCCGGCTGGATGGCGGACTTCGGCGAGTATCTGCCGGTCGATTGCGTGCTCTTCGACGGCGATCCGAAAAAACTCCATAACCTTTGGCCGGTGCTGTGGGCAAAGCTCAACCGCGAGGCGGTGGAGGAGTACGGGCGTGACGACGTCATGTTCTTCATGCGCTCGGGCTACGTCGGCGTGCAGACGTACGCGCCGATCCTCTGGAACGGCGATCAGCACACCGATACGACGAAGGATTACGGCATGCCGTGCGTGATGCCCGCAAGCTTTTCGCTCGGCTTCTCGGGCGTGCCGATGATCCACTGCGACGTCGGCGGCTTCTTCTCGTTCGGCAAGATGAAGCGCAAGCCGGAGCTGTTCACCCGCTGGATGGAGATGTGCACGTTCTCGCTTCTGATGCGCAGCCACGAGTCGATCCGTCCGTGGGCGAACGCGCAGTTCGACGCTGAGGAGGTCACGCCGCATACCGTGCGGCTCACGAGCATTCACGCGGCGCTGAAGCCGTATATCAAGCATTGTGAGGAACTTGCAAAGGCGGGGCTGCCCGCCATGCGCCCGGACTTCTATGACGCGATGGACTACGGACAAAGCCGTGACATGTACAGCTATTTCCTCGGCGAGGACCTGTTTGTCTGCCCGGTGATCGAGCGCCGCGCAAAGACGCGCGAAGTCTTCTTGCCGAAGGGCGAATGGATCGGCTTCTGGAGCGGCAAAGCATACGCGGGGGAGACGGCGTATACCGTACCCGCGCCTTTGGGACAGACGCCGGTGTTTTACAGAAAGAACAGCGCGTACGCGGACCTGTTCCGCCGCGCTGCGGAGGAAAATCAATAATAAACGGAGGGCAAGGAAGGAATGGAGCAATCTTATATCTCCCGTACCAGCGGGATCCGGATGAAGGACAAGATCGGCTATGCGTTCGGCGATCTTGCGAGCTGTCTGGTGTTCGGTCTGACGCAGAGCGTTCTGAACAAGTTCTATACGGACGTTCTCGAGATCAGCGTTCTGAGCGTTATGATCATGACGATCATCGCGCGCGTCTGGGACGCGATCAACGATCCGATCTGGGGTCGGCTCATCGACCGCGCGCCCGTGCATGCGGACGGACGCTACCGTCACTGGCTCAAGATCTTTGCGGCGCCGGTTGCGATCGCGGCGATCCTGATGTTCTTTAACGTCAAGGGCTTTGCGATCACGTGGCGCACCGTGTGGATCTACTTTACGTACATTCTGTTCGGCATGCTCTACACCTGCATCAACATTCCGTACGGTTCGATGGCGCAGGTCATCACCTCAAGTGACAAGGAGCGTTCGTCGCTGTCCGTGTTCCGCTCGATCGGCTCCACGTTCGGCGCCATGCCCGCGATGGTGCTCGCGTCCTTCTGCTATGTCGCGATGGTCGACGAAAGCGGCAACAAGATCCTCGACGCAAACGGCAAGGTCATGAAGGTCATGGATCCGACGATCACGATCATCGGCGTCACCATCATCGCTGTGCTTTCCGTCGTGTTCTATTTCCTCTGCTACGGCTGGAGCAAGGAGCGCGTTGCGTCGCATCCCGATCCGAAGACAAAGGGGCAGACGTGGAAGGTTGTCAAAACACTTTTGAAGAGCCGTCCGTTTATGGCGGTTTCCGTTGCGTCCATGCTGTTCCTTGCCGCGCAGATGTTCGGACAGGGCTATAACGCCTATCTGTTCGACAAGTTCTTCAATAAGCAGGGGCTCACCATGCTGCCGACCGTGTTCCAGTATCTGCCGGTCGCGGTCATCATGTTCTTCGCAACGAAGATGGGCAACAGGTTCGGCCGCCGCGAGGTCTGCTCCTACGGCGTGCTTGCCGCAGCGGTGTTCTATCTTGCGCTGTTCGTACTTGCCCTGTTCGGCGTTACGAACGTTTGGCTGTATCTTGCGGCAAACCTCGTCGCCGGCATCGGCACCGCGTTCATCTTCCTGCTGATCTGGGCGCTTGCGTCCGACGCGATCGACTACAACAAGGTCAGCTATAAGCTGAACGACGACGCGACCAGCTATGCGTTTTATTCCTTCATGCGCAAGCTCGGTCAGACCGTTGCGACGATCCTCATCAACGTACCGCTTCTGATCATCGGCTACAACGGCAGTCAGCTGAAGACCGAAGGTCTGACGCCGGACGCGCTGAAGACCATGTACAATTATTCGGTCATGATCCCGGCGGTGCTGTTCCTGCTCGTGTTCATCATTCTGCGGTTTGTCTATCCGCTCAGCAAGAAGCGCATTGACGAGCTCCAGGTCGAAAAGGAAGAATACCTCAAAGAACAGGACGCGTAAACCCGAAAACAGCAAAACGGCACGGTTTTCCGTGCCGTTTTTGTATGCCCTGTTGTATCATCATAACGTAAGCGAAGGATCTCAGAAGATCCGCTTTGCGATCTCCAAAGCGATCCAAAGCTTGTCGAGGTCGTGGTTTGCGCCGTGCAGCCCGTCGTTTTCATAGACCGGCGCGTCCAATACGTCGCCGGTGACCAGAAAATCATAGAGCCCGAAGTCGTGAAAATCGCAGACTGCCTGTACGCCCGCAACCTCCATTTCGACCGCAAGGCAACCCTCGCTTCTGCGCTTCTCGAACTGATCGCGCGTCTCGCGGTAGAATGCGTCGGTCGTCCACACACGTCCCGGAACGTACGGAAGCCCGAGCTCCCGGAAAATCTCCTCAACGCGGCTTGCGTTTCTGACCGCGATATAGTCCGCGGGCGGGGCGTAATGATAGGACATGCCCTCGTCGCGGTACGCCTCTGTCGGGATCACAAACCTTCCCGCGGTCGCGTCGCGGTTCAGGGATCCCGCCGACCCGAACATCACGAACTTCGTCGCGCCGGTGAGCCAGTTGAGCTCCTCAACGTCGCCGCCTGCAAGCGTCGCGCCGACGCCGCAGAGCACCGTCGCAAGCGTTTTTCCTTCGTATTCAAACAGATAGATCGGTCGGTCGCCGTTCACGTTTCGTAAAATTCCGACTTCGCGCAACGCAAAGCGCGTCTGCAGTTCCTCCAGGATCAGGTGCGAGAAGGTCAGCACGCAGACGTCGCAAAGATGCTTCTGCGGTCCGACAAACGATTCCACGGTGAACAGCGGTTCGGATTTCGGGTCAAAGGAGTCGGTGATCATGCTCAATACCTGTATACCGGAAAGCCGCAGAACGCCGCAAGCGCTTCAAGCGTCTTTGCGTGGCGACCCTTGATCACGGCAAAGTGCGGCTCAAAACCATCCTGCACGCTGTCCTCGACGATCTCGCGGGACGGGCTGTCGGTTTTGATCACGATGCTCGTGCCGATAAATTGCTTGGGCTTATCGAGCGCTTCGCCCTCGGTCAGAAAGAAGCGGAAGCTGCCGTCCGGCTCTCTGCCGATGCGGAAGACCGTCGCGTCCTCGAAGGCTTCGCAGCCGAAGTCCATCGCGGGTCCGATCTTGCGGTTCGGATGCACGCCGACGACCGCACCGGGGTCCTTTCTTGCAAGCGAGCACGCAGCCGCGCCGCAGTGCCAGTAGGTGATCGTGTTCTCGTTCTCGTCGAGCGACACCGGATCGCCGAAGAAGACGGGGGAGCCGGAAAGCTGCATGCCGATCCACATCGACAGCGCGCCGTAAATATCCGCTTCGCAGGCGGACGCAACGCCGTCGTCGTTCAGCATGGACAGCACCGTGCACACCGGTGTGCCGAACGCGGTGAAAAAGTCCGGCCAGCAGCGCGACGCGAGCGCGCCGACGCCGTTTTCAGCGATCCATTCGCTGTACGCCTTATAAAGCCTTGCGTGGTCGAGCCGGTTTTTCTCCGGCGTGCAGTCGAGCCCGCAGGTCGCGCACGCGGTCTTTTCGAGATACGGCGCGCATTCCGCGTCCGTATAGCCCTTCGCGCGGTCGATCAGCTCGCGCGCTTCGATCGAAACGAGCTCCGCGCCGAACTTGTTCATCATCTCGGTGTCCAGCGCTCTGCCGAAGCCGAAGCCCTGCGGGGTATGCCCGATCGCCACGACCTTGAGATCGCGCAGCGCATGCCTGACGGAAGCCGCGCGGATCGCCGCGTTCAGTTCCTCTGCGACGCGCGGTTCTTCCGGCGTGCCGAAGACGTAGAGAAACGGACGGTCGTTGAACGCGCGGAGCGTATTTGCCGCGGAGTATGCGCCGGTCAGCGAATTGAGCCGCAGCCGCCCGCCGTCGATCACCGGCTCGCGGAGCGTCCACAGCACGACCGGACAGTCGAATCTTTTCAGCACTTCGCTCATATACGCCGCGTTTGCAAAGGTCAGGTTCTGGAACACGATAAGATCCGGCGAAAGGGGCTCGAGATACGCTTTCAGCGCGTCGATCGACAGCAGCTTTTCCGCGGGGCAGATGAAGCGGGGATCGAGCGAACAAAGCGCTTTGCAGGAGCGGACGAATGCGTCCTCCGCGCTTTCCATATGAAACGTCGGTACGCCGACCGGAACGTAAACAGGGGTGAATTCCTTCATGTATTCATATCCTCCGGTTTATTTCATTCTCTTAATCAATCATAATCCACAAGGGGCGGAAAGTCAATGCTTTTTCTCTTGACAAGGTCCGGATTTACGGATAAAATTGATTTGGTTAACAGAATGAATTAAATAAAGGAGAACAGAGAATTGAAACAGGATCTGAAAAAAATCGCGCTGGATATCCGCTGCGACGTGCTGCGCTGCATCGGGCATCTGGGCGTGGGTCACATCGGCGGCTGTCTTTCGGTCGTCGAGCTTCTGACCGTGCTGTATTTCGAGGAAATGAACATTGACCCGAACGAGCCGAAAAAGACGGGACGCGACCGCTTCATCTGCTCGAAGGGGCATGCGGGTCCGGCGGTCTACGCGACGCTTGCGAATCGCGGATATTTCGATAAGAAGGAACTTTTGACGCTGAACCGCGGCGGCACGAACCTGCCGAGCCACTGCGACATGAATCGCACCGTCGGGATCGACATGACGACGGGGTCCCTCGGTCAGGGCTTTTCCTGCGCGGTGGGCGTCGCTTTGGGCAGCAAGCTTGAAAACGACGGCGCGACGATCTACACGCTGATCGGCGACGGCGAAAGCCAGGAGGGACAGATCTGGGAAGCGGCGATGTTCGCGGCGAGCAAGCAGCTCGACAACCTGATCGCGTTCACCGACTACAACAAGCTGCAGATCGACGGCACGGTCGAAGAGGTCAATGGCATTGCGCCTCTGGACGAGAAATGGAGAGCGTTCGGCTGGAACGTGATCGACGTCGAGGACGGCAACGACATCGACGAGGTCAGCGCGGCGGTGAAGCACGCAAAGCTCGGCATCGGTTCCGGCAAGCCCACGATGGTGATCCTGAATACCAGGAAGGGCTGCGGCGTCAAGTGGATCGAGGATCTCGGCACCGCAAACCACAACACGAACGTTTCGGAAGAGCAGGCGGAAGCCGCGATCCGGGAACTCAGAGGGGAGGCGTGACCATGGAGATGCGGGCGATTTATGCGGAATGTCTCGGTAAGCTGATGGAGCAGGATAAACACGTCGTGCTTCTGGACGCGGACCTTGCGAAAGCGAGCGGCACGATCAAGCTGCGCGAGAAATACTACGGCACGCAGATCTTTGACTGCGGCGTCGCGGAACAGAACATGGCGTCGATCGCGGCGGGATTATCGAGCTACGGGTTCAAGCCGTGGATCGAAAGCTTCACGCCGTTTGCGAGCCGCCGCATCTGCGATCAGATCGCGATCTCGATCGCGTACGCGAAGCAGAATGTCAAGATCGTCGGCACCGACCCGGGCATTTCGGCGGAGCTGAACGGCGGCACGCACATGAGCATGGAGGATATCGGCGTGCTGCGCTCGATCCCAGAGCTCGTGATCTTTGAGCCGGTCGACGGCGTGCAGCTTCGTGCGGCGATGCCGGTGCTCAACGACTACCCCGGCGCGGTCTATGTGCGCCTGTTCCGCAAGGAGCTTCCGGACGTGTTCCCGGCGGATTACAAGTTCGATCTGTCCAAGGCGGACACATTGCGCGAGGGCAGGGATCTTTCGATCTTCGTTTCCGGCATGCTGACAAAGGACACGCTCGACGCGGCGGAAGCGCTTGAAGCCGAAGGCATTTCCTGCGACGTTCTGAACATTCATACCATCAAGCCGATCGACCGCGAGGCGGTGCTTGCGTCGGCAAAGAAGACCGGCGCCGTGCTGACGGTCGAAAACCACAACGTGATCGGCGGACTGCATTCCGCGGTGCTCGAAG